>DASZXC010000002.1 GCA_035546035.1 Candidatus Paceibacterota bacterium | reverse complement strand
GGCAGCGATTTCAGGCGCACGAGCATTTGTTTGTCAAACTCGACGCCCTGCGCTCTGGAATAGCCGACCGGTTTCAGATCAAAGCTCGCGAGAAACACGTGGCTGGGATCGAACCCCGGATAGGCATCCTGTGCCTTCTGCTGGCTGCTGACCAGGAGTCCGGCACAGACCAGTAGCAGCATCGCCAACGCAATCTGTCCGACGACCAGTCCTCCTGCCAGGCGTGACTTGTGGATGCCTCCGGAGGTATTGAGTCCTTCCTCCCTCAAGGTAGACACCGGAGCGAGGGCGATGCGGGAAGCTCGAAGCGCCGGCACAACGCCGGACACCGCGGCAGCGAGAAGCGACATCATGGTGGTCGCCACTAGCACCGTGCGGTCAACGTGTCCGTTCAGCACAAGAGGAAGCGTCGTGGGCGGCAGAAACGCCGATAATCCGCGTGCCGTCCATGTGGTCAACAACAGCGCGAGCCCGCCTCCTGCCAGAGCGATCAACGCATTCTCCACCATCAGTTGAAGCACCAGCCTCCAGCGGGTTGCCCCTATCGACAGGCGAATGGCAAATTCGCGCCGGCGCGCCACCGAGCGCACCAATAGAAGATTCGCCAGGTTCGCGCAGACCAGCAGCAAGAGCACCGACGCCAGCGCGAACAGAATGGGCAGCGTTCCATAAAGATAGACATTCACGCCAAAGGGCGACCGCCACAGCGGATCGGAAGAGATCGTGTTCGGTCCCTTGTGCGCATCCGGAAACCGCTCCGCGAGGCGCTGCATCAGGACATTCAGCTCGGTTTCAGCCCGGCGATGACCGACTCCCGGCTTGAGCTTGCCGAGCACGTTGAGCCATGGGACGTCGCGATACTTGATTCGTTCGTCACCCGAAATCTGCGAATCCATGCCAAGCGGTATCCATAGATCGGACCGCAATCCGCTCAGGCAGCCTTGGAAACCCTCGGGGGCGACACCGACAATCGTGAACGGACGCAGATTGATATGAACGACCTTTCCAATGATCGAAGGATCCGCGCCAAAATGGTGCTGCCACAAACCGTAGCCGAGCACCGCTTCCGCTGTACCCAGCCGCTCATTTGACGCAGTCGATTCAAGCGACCGGCCGAGGAACGGGCGCACACCGAGTACCTCAAAGTAATTCGACGACGTCAGCGTCCCATAAATGCGCTCTGGCGTGCCCGAGTCCGTGATCGCCATGTAGTCGTCGTGATAAGCGAGTAACCCGGTGAAGCTCCGCGTGCTCTCGCGAAGGTCCGCGTAGTCGAGGTACGAAAAGGGCGGCGTGGGATGCTCGCTTCGCTCGCCGCGCATGACCGTGATCATGTCGCTCGTGTGCGGGATTCCGGGAATAGGATCGAGGAGCGTCGAGTTGATCCAACTGACGATCGTGCTGTTGGCGGCGATACCCAGCGCAAGAGTGACGATGGCAATGGCGGCGAAGCCCGGATGTCTTGTCAGCTGACGAATCGCGAATTTCATATCGTGGAGCAGATTGTCGAGCCAGACGATACGGCTCCTGAGATAGAAGCGTTCTTGCGCTGTCTGCGCGTTGCCGAACTCGACTCTTGCCCTGCGCCGCGCCTCGTCTTCGCTCAAGCCGTCGCTCTGTAACTCATCGGCTTCGAGCTCGACATGCGATTTGATCTCCTCGGCAAAATCGTCCGCGCTTCTTCTGCGTCTGAACACGACTAGGCCTCCTGGCGGTTCAGAATCAATCCCATCGCTCTCGTCAACCGCTGCCACTCGCTGGTCTTTTCTGCGAGCTGCTGGCGTCCCTTGGCCGTCAGCGAATAGAAGCGCGCCTTGCGGTTGTTCTCACTGACGCCCCACTTGGCGCTGATCCACTTCTTGTCTTCAAGGCGCTGGAGAGCAAGATAGAGCGAGCCATGATCGACGAA
>DASZXC010000001.1 GCA_035546035.1 Candidatus Paceibacterota bacterium | reverse complement strand
CCCCCCCCCCCCCCCCCCCCCCCCGGGGGGGGGGGATTACTTTACGTCGAGGAGCTGCACTTCGAAGATGAGCGTAGAGCCGGCGGGGATCGGGCCTATCGCGCGGTTTCCGTATGCCAATTCGGGAGCGATCACCAATCGGCGGACGCCGCCGACCTTCATGCCCTGGATGCCCATGTCCCAGCCCTGGATGACCTGCCCGGCGCCGAGAGTGAACGTGAACGGCTGGCCGCGATCTACCGAGCTGTCGAACTTGGTGCCGTTGGTAAGGGTGCCGACATAGTGGGCGGTGATCGTCTTGCCTGCGGTAGCGGTCGCGCCGGAGCCTACCTGCTCGTCATAGATCTCGAGGCCCTTCGTCGTCGAAATATTCTGCATGGTCGTTGCGTTAGCCGTCGCTGCAGCTTGGCTGGCGTATTGCGAGCCGTTCTGGTCTTGTAATGGAGCGACTCCGGAGAAAAGGCTCCAGATCTGCCCTCCGAAGAAGAGCGCGGTCGCGGCGACAAGCGCTACGCCGACTGCGATCCATTCTCGCTTTCCGAGTGTTGTCATGGGTGTTTTTAAACCAATAAACTATACGTGTACGAAGATAGTATAGTACAATGTACGCATAAATCCCATGCTTAATATCTGGAAGAAAAAGACCGCCGTCTCCGACAGCAGGCTGACTCATCAAGAATTGTCGTATAAAGATCTGAAGGAAGGCGCTCGCAAGCGCCTCGCGACTATAAACAGCGAATTCAAGCATACGTTCAGGTTCCTCAAATCGTATCCGCGCTCCGTATCGTTCTTCGGCTCGGCGCGATTCGAGGAAAAGCACCCGTGCTATGTCCGCGCCCGCGCTCTGGCCAACCGCATCGTAAAAGAGACCGGCTATGCGGTCGTAACCGGCGGCGGTCCCGGCATCATGGAGGCGGCGAACAGAGGTGCCTATGAAGCCGGCGGCAAATCGATCGGCATGAACATCATCCTTCCGCACGAGCAGAAGATGAACGAATTCCTCACTGCCAATATCCGATTCTATTATTTCTTCATACGGAAAGTCGCGCTCTCGTTCTCGGCCGAAGTCTATATCTTCTTTCCGGGAGGCTACGGCACGCTGGACGAATTTTTCGAGATCGTGACGCTCATTCAGACCCGCAAGATCCCGAAGGTCCCGGTCATCTGCATCGGCAAAGATTTCTGGGGCAAGATCGACGCCGTCTCGAGCGCCCTTCGCGACGAGTTCAAGACTATATCTCCGGGCGACGACAAGATATACACCGTCACCGACGAGGACGACGAAGTGCTCGCGCTCCTCAAGAAGTCTCCGTTGCGCAAGGAATAGCCATAGGGTAGGCTCTCAACGTGAAAAAGCCTATCGAATTCAAGATAGAGAAGAAGGGTCCCGGTATGGCGCGCGCAGGCGTCATTCAGACTGCCCATGGGCCGATCCGAACCCCCGCATTCATCGCCGTAGGGACGAAGGCCGCCGTGCGCGGCCTCACCGTCGAGATGCTCCGCGAAGCGGGCGTCGAGACCGTGCTCGCCAATACGTACCACCTGTATATGCAGCCAGGCGAGGCTCGCGTCCGCGCCATGGGCGGTCTTCAGAAGATGATGAACTGGAACGGCCCGACCATGACCGATTCCGGAGGTTTCCAGGTATTCTCTCTGGGCGCGGGATATGGCTCGAGCGTTTCAAAAATCCTGAAAGACGTCGCGAACGTGCCGCTCTTGAGAGAGCGCGACGAAGAAGCGGTCAAGCCGAAGCTCGTCGAGATAGACCATGACGGCGCGGCGTTCAAATCGCCGCTCGACGGGACGATCCATTACATAACGCCGGAGCGATCGATGGAGATACAGCATACGATCGGCGCCGACATCATATTCGCATTCGACGAATGCACGTCGCCTTCGGAGACCAAGCCGTATCAGCGCGAGGCGCTCGACCGCACCCATCGCTGGGCCAAAAGGAGCCTCGAATACCATCGTTCACAGCCTATCTCCGAGCGTCAGGCCCTCTTCGGCGTGGTACAGGGCGGCCGCTATGAAGATCTGCGCAAGGAGAGCGCTGCCGCTCTGGCCGCCATGGATTTCGACGGCTTCGGTATCGGCGGATCGTTCGATAAAGACGACCTCCATACGGCGGTTAAATGGGTGAACGAGATACTGCCTGAAGACAAGCCGCGTCACCTGCTCGGCATAGGCGAGCCCGAAGATCTCTTTCTCGGTGTAGAGAACGGCTGCGATACGTTCGACTGCGTCGCTCCGACGCGCCTCGGCCGCCACGGCACGGTCTATACGCCGACAGGGAAGATACATATCGGCAACGAGCGATTTCAAGACGATCAATCGCCGATCGATCCCGATTGCGGCTGCTATGCCTGCAAGAACTACACCCGCGCGTACATCGCCCATCTCCATAAGTCCCGCGAGATGCTCGGGCCGATGCTCTGTTCGGTGCACAACCTCTATTTCATCGTCGACCTCGTGAAAAGGATGCGCGAGGCGGTCATCGCCGGCACTTTCAGCGATTTCAAAGGCGTCTTCCTGTCGAAATATTGTGGATAAGTAGGCCTTGAGGCCTTGGGGTATAATTAAGAGCGTGAATTTTCGATCTGCTATTTTGCGGAGGGCGTTTAAGCTTTTTGCGGCAGCTTGCCTTGCCTTGATCCCTCACCTTGCTCTGGCGGCGACGAATATCTATTACTCCGTCGGTCAAAATACGAGCGACCACAAGACCGGCTCGCCGACGATGGATATATCGAGCGGCGTCGCGACCTTATCAGTGGCGCAGACCGCGGCGAACATGGGCGTGGGCGATCTCATTACGTATAACACCTCCTCGAAAGCCTATATCTCCGGAAAGGTGTCTTCGACCCAGTGGACTGTCATAACCACGACCGGCGGCGTCCCTTCGAACGTTACCGCCGCGACCGTCAATTCCATCGCTCACGCGTTCTCGTCTCTGTCGGCGGCCAATACCGGAGCGATCGATTCGAGCCATCTCAATACGAGCAATCTCGTCACGGGGGACTATATCCTCAATCTCGCCATGTACTATGACTCCGGTCCGGATGCCGGGACGGAATTCACGGGCATCACTACGGGAGTGAATAACTACGTTCGCCTCTATGCTCCGTGGAATACGGCCACCGAAGTGAACCAGTCGCAGAGGCATACGGGAAAGTGGTCTCCGACGAGGTTCTCCATACAAGATACCCGCGACGCCAACAACACGGGATTTGGCCTCGGTATGGCCGTAGGCCATATGCGCGTCGAGGGCCTCCAGGTCAAGGTAGCGAACAACTGCGCCTCTTTCGGTAACACTGATGCGATCGGTAGCTCGGGCGTCACGACGTCCGATGATTACCGGCTCTCGAACAATCTCCTTATCATCGATACGACCACCTATTCTCCCTGCAGGTCCTGGCAGCTCTATTTCGGCTATGTCGGCGACGGAGGCGGCACCAGGACCATCCGCATCTGGGACAACGTATTCATAGGCCAGAGAGGCGACGGCCAGGCCCAGTCGATCACCGTCAACCCAAGCTCTTGGGCCGCCGTCTATATCTATAACAACACGTTCTATGACAACGAAAGGGTGTTGCAGACGCCTACTAACGTGACTTTCTTCAAGAACAACATCCTCGCATCGAGCTCGATCCCGGACCTCGGCTCATGGAGCGATTCCGACTATAACGCGGCAAGCGGGCCGATATACGCCTTCGGCACTCCCGGCGCGAACGACAGGGAGAACAGGGCATTCTCGTTCGTCGCTTCGACCACCTGGGACCTTCACCTCACAGGATCCGATACCGGCGCTCGCAATTTCGGTGCCGATTTTTCGGGCGATTCGAATCTCCCGTTCTCCACCGACATCGATAACCAATCGAGGCCGTATAGCACGGCGTGGGATATCGGCGCCGACGAGTACGTGCTGACATCCGCTCCTACGGTCACGGTCCAGGCCGCTACGTCCATCAGCTCTGATACGGTGACGCTTAACGGAACCATAACGGCTGACGGTAATGCATCGTCGACGGTCTATGGATTCAACTACGGTACGACCGCTTCGTACGGAACGACCGCCTCTTCGAGCCCGGGCCTCTACGGAACGGGAGCTTTCTTCCTTGTCGTGACCAATCTGACGTGCAATACGACCTATCATTTCCAGGCATCGGCGACGAATGCCGCCGGGACGGGCGTTTCCGGCGATCAAAGCTTCACTACCTCGGCGTGTCCGACGACGCCTCTCCTCTCGATCTCTGCGCCTACGAGCGTCTCGACGTCTACGGCCACGTTCAACGGCTCGATCACGAGCATCGGCGCGTCTACTCCGACCGTCCGCGGCTTCAATTTCGGCACTACGACCTCCTACGGGCTCGCGACGTCTACGACGGGATCCTATTCTACCGGCGCATATTCGCAGACCGTCCGGGGCCTTTACTGCGGCACGTCCTATCACGTTAGGGCGTTCGCGACGAACTCAAACGGCACGGGCACTTCGAGCGACGCGACGTTCAGTACGTCCGCCTGCGAATGGCCGGCTCTTTCGTCTAATGCCGCGTCGAACGTGGGCCAGACGTCGGCGCTCCTTTCCGGCCAGATAACGGTCGTTGGCTCGTACGGGGCGTCTTCCCAAGTCGGCATCCAGTACGGTCTTACGACCTCGTACAGCTCTTCGACGAGCGCCACGTCTTCGTCGGCTGTCTATGACACCACCGTTCCGTTCGCCTTTAACGCGTACGACCTTACGTGCAATACGACCTATCATTTCAGGGTATTCGGATATAACGGGGCTACCGGATCGTCCACCGACCGCACCTTCGTCACGGGAGCGTGCTCGCCGAAGGAGCTGATACCGCCTGAAAGGAAGATCGACTGGACGACGAACGCCGGGCTTCTGTTCACGATCCCGACCCGCGCCGTGGGAAGGAATGCGGTCACGAATGACGGAGCGACGGGCAACGGGGTCACCGATGACCTGGCGGCTATACAAAGCTGTCTCGATAATGCGGCGGATAACACCTCTTGCTATCTTCCTGCAGGCACTTACCGTATCTCCGGCGGAATCGCTATGCCGAGCAATAAGAGCCTCATCGGCGCCGGAGCGAATTTCACGAAGATCATCGCTGACGCGAGCGTGACGACTCTTATCCTGGGCGGCGGAAGCTGGTCCCGCTCCATCCCGCTCCATCCCGGTCTATTCAGGAGCCTATAAAGGCAGTACCAGGATCTACGTCGATCCTGCGAACATCGACTTCCAGACCTTTTATCAGGTCGGCGACCAGATCATCCTTTCCCAAGATAACGGAGACACGGAAGAGAATACGGCCAACTACATGGGACGCACCATCGGACAGACGAACAAGATCACCGCTATCGGCAGCAACTATTTCGATCTCGAGACGCCCGTCCACTACGATTACAAGTACATGATGAATCCGGCGACTTGGAATTATTCTGCGCGCTATCAGAAGGCGGGCGTAGAGAGCCTCGCGCTCGACAGGAAGCAGAGCGGATCGGGGACCGGCTCGAACATATATTTCGATGGCTGTATCAATTGCTGGGTAAGGAACGTGAAGAGCCTCAACGTCTGGAATTGGCACGTCGACCTCGAAGGAAACTACGGCTCCGTCATCCGCGATTCATGGTTCGAGCAGACGTGGCAGCTGAACTGCGGCGGCAACGCATGCTACGGCGCCGCGATCTACGGCCGTACCTCCGACAGCCTGGTCGAGAACAACGTCTTCGTCCATCTCAGGCATTCCCTGATCACCGAATACGGCGGACAGGCGAACATATTCGGCTATAACTATTCCCGCCAGCCGATCAACGAGAACGGCCTTTCCACAGACTACCTGATGGGCGACATGACCACCCACGGAGGACAGCCGATGTTCAACCTTTGGGAAGGGAACATAGCCGGCATCATGCGCTTCGATCAGGTCCTCGGTTCGTCCCGCTTCAATACCGCTTTCAGGAACAATATCGAGGTCAAGGCCGTGCCCGCGACGATCGTCGGCATGTTCGCCGTGGACATCCAGCTCGGCAACCTCTACGAGAACATTCTGGGCAACATCTTCGGAAGCTCCGGCATCATGGGGACCGCGACTCGCCTCGGCTGCGAACAGGATACATGCTCCGGCACCGCGAGCTACAACGCATCGATCTCGCTCCCTGACGCCCGAGTGGCGGCGACGACCTTGCTTCACGGCAACTATGACTGGAACGCCTCGTCCACGTCGTGGGATGCGGGAAACTCGAATCACACGCTTCCGAACTCGTTCTACCGATCGAGCCAGCCGTCATGGTGGGACACGTCTCCGTGGCCGGGCATAGGCCCGGATCTCGGGGCGGTGACGCTCTTCGGGTCGAACGGGCTCAACGGCTCGAACCCTAATCCGGCTTATACCCGATACATCGCTTCTACGACGCCGCCGGTCATATCTTCGATCGCGTCGAGCACGACCGCGACTACCGCGACGATAACTTGGACGACCGACAAGGTCGCGAGCTCGACCGTGCGCTACGGAGCTAGCTCATCGTACGGCTCGGCTTCGTCCTCGTCGGCATACGTCACGTCTCATTCCGTAACGCTCACGGGGCTTACTGCGAATACCGCCTATCATTTCCGCGTCGAATCGGGAGACCCTGACAACAACTATGCGACGTCTTCGGACAAGACCTTCACGACTTCGAGCGGCGGCCCTTCCGCCCCGACGGTCACTGCCCAGGCTGCCTCTTCTCTGACGAACGCGTCCGCTACCCTTAACGGCACCATCACCGCTACGGGAGGCGACAACCCTTCCGTCCGCGGCTTCGCATACGGCACGGCCTCAAATCTCTCGACGGTCATATCGACCTCGACCGAATCAGGCTCGTTCTCTACGGGCGCGTTCACGGGGTCAGCTTCCTCTCTGGCTTGCAATACCACGTATTACTTCCGTCCCTACGCCACGAACTCCGGCGGCACCGGATATGGATCGATCACTTCGTTCACGACGTCTGCTTGCGCCGCTCCGACGGTCGTCACTTCTTCCGCTTCCTCGATCGGCCAGACCTCTGCGAACCTTAACGGCTCCATCTCGGTTACGGGAGGCAATAACGCCACCCAGTCGGGCTTCACATACGGCACGTCATCGGCGCTTTTGACCGGGGTGTCTACGACTACTCTCGGCGCCCAAACGGGGGCAGCCTCTTTCTCTTCCTCGATATCGTCCCTTATCTGCGAGACCACCTATTACTTCCGGGCCTATGCGACGAACGTGACCGGCACCGGGTTCGGCTCCGTCGTATCGTTCACCGCGGCTTCCTGCGCCGCTCCGGCGAGCCCGTCCTCGGGATCCTCGTCGGGATCGAGGCCGTCGTCGCAGACGTCCGCGGCGCGCAGGGCCGCTAACCTCGCGTCGAGCGACGCAGCTCCGTCGAGCTTTGCCCGTCCCGTCCTCCTCCCGACGCTCTCGACCTTCATCGAAGCCCTTATCGCCGCCGGCGTCATACCGGCCGATAAGGCTCAAGAGGCAAGGGCGGCGATCAATGCCGCTCCCGCGTCATCGGTGCCGCCGGCGGGCCTTCAATATCATGACCAGGGCGAAGCAGTGAAGTCCCTTCAGGAAACCTTGGCGCAGAAGGGATACCTCGCTGCCGCCCCTAACGGAGTATTCGGCCCGGCGACGCTCGCGGCCCTGAAGCGATTCCAGGCCGCCCACGGAGTGCCTGCGACCGGCTATTACGGCCCGCTGACCCAGGCAGCGATGAACTCTACTGAGAATTAGGATCGCGTCAGCGTCAAGAGCTGAAAAATCGCTTTATTAGGAGCTCTCTCCGGAAATCCCCAGCTTTCCACCGATTATCCACCTGCTATCCACGAAAAATAGGGCAGAGGCGCCTTGCTTTTCTTTACAAATCTTCAGAGGGGGATAGAATTGACTGCAGAGAGCCTTCACCGGCTTTTAGGTCCCGCTTCCATTCGCAAACAACGAAAAGGAACAAACAATGAAAAAGCAAGAAATGAAGAGTGGAATGCAAAGGCTTCCTCTTGAGTTCGGACCCCGTCCGCCTCAATTTGGTCCTCGCCCTCCCGCGCCCCTCGCATAGGCCGCCAGCGGCCAGCCAGGGAACGGAATCGCAAACCGCGCCTCGACCGAAGGTAGGAGTTCGAGCTCACGCTCAAAGGCTTAGAACCCTTCGACTCTGATTCAGGTTGAGACTGCATCCTTTCATTTCTCATTGCTTCGACTAGAAAATTCAGGGTCACGCTTCGCCGCGTGACCCTTTTTTCCTGCATTGACTTATATGGTTATCGGTGCTATAATGTAAGTATAAGCTCTTTGAAGCGCCGTAAAAATCACATCTACATCGGCGCATCGTTCCGGACAATCCGCATCGAAGCGGATCATAGGAACGCGATCTAAATAGGAAAGGAAACATATGCACTCGACAGCGCACGTTCAAGCGTATCGTCCCGGGCTCGGCTCCCTCTTCAGGCGGCGTCCGCCGCAACCCGCGCAGCTTCCGCAGGCGTCGCGGCCCAATGCCAATATCCCGGTCGATCGGGCGTTCACGTATAGCGAGCTCGTCGCCCTCGGCAAATATTGGATGGTCGTGCCGTGGTTCGATTCGCTCTATTCCGGCATGCTCATGACATGGGGCAGGAAGCCGAAGCTCTTCAAGTTCGGGAAGTGCTCGCCGCAGGAAGCTGCCGCGCGCATCGCGGAACAAGGCTATCGCCCGGGCCTCGTCGGCGACCTCCTCTATTTCGGAAAAGACAGGCCTGTGAGCTGGATGTTCCGTCGGGTCGTCGCTCCCGGACATGAAGGGCAGAATCCGACGCCGGTCCTCGTCTCCTGCTATCCGGGGAAGCGGATGCTCGACGTCGCTCCGCGCTATCAGCTCTCCAACGCCTTTTTTCTGGGCGTTCGGGACTGATTCGCTCCCGGTCCGCATATATCTCAAGCCGCGCCAGTTTTGGCGCGGCTTTTTCTTTTTGCCGGCGGTATCTGGTCTTATGCGCCGCGGCGCGATATAGTCATAGCACTAGGCGCCCAGGACCGTTTCGTGCGCCGTATTGCTGTATATGTCCGTATTCAAGATCAATACCAAATTCAAGCCCGCGGGCGACCAGCCGAAGGCCATAGAAGGTCTCGTGAAGAGCATCAAGTCAGGCGCTCGCCACCAGACGCTTTTGGGCGTGACCGGATCGGGAAAGACGTTCACCGCGGCCAATGTCATAGCCCAGATAGGCAAGCCGACGCTCGTCATCGCCCATAATAAGACGCTCGCGGCGCAGCTGGCCCAGGAGTACCGCGAATTCTTTCCTGAAAACGCCGTTCACTATTTCGTCTCGTACTATGACTACTACCAGCCTGAGGCATACATGCCCGTGACCGACACCTATATCGAAAAGGAGGCGATGATCAACGAAGAGATCGAGCGCCTGCGCCACGCTTCGACCCAGGCGTTGCTGACGAGGAAGGACGTCATCATCGTCGCGTCGGTTTCCTGCATCTACGGCCTCGGCTCGCCGGAAAATTACGAGAAGGTCAACATGAGAGTCTCGAAGGGTATGAAAGCCGACCGCGCCGAGATGATCCGCCGCATGATCGGTATCCATTTCGAGCGCACCACTGCCGATCTAGAGCCCGGCATGTTCCGCGCCGTCGGAAATATGATCGAGGTCATGCCCGTAAACGAAAAGACCATATACCGCATCGGTTTCGACGGCGATAAGGTTTCGTCGATCGAACAGATCGACGCTATCAATCGCACTATACTGAAGCCTCTCGATGTCTTCTTCCTCTTTCCGGCAAAGCATTTCATCACGGACAAGGATCAGGTCGATCGCGCGTTCAAGACCATCAAAGCGGAGCTCGAGCAGAGGCTCGAAGAGCTCAAAAAAGAGGGGAAGAACCTCGAAGCCGAGCGCCTGAAACGTCGCACGAACTATGATCTGGCGCTTATCCGCGAGGTCGGCTACTGCAACGGGATCGAAAACTATTCTCGCCATTTCAGCGGCAAGGCTCCGGGCGAGCCGCCCGACACGCTCCTTTCGTATTTCCCGCACAAGGCCGACGGCACGCCGGACTTTCTCACTATCATAGACGAATCGCACGTCACCATCCCGCAGCTGGGCGGCATGTACGCCGGCGATCAGAGCCGCAAGAAGACGCTCGTCGAGCACGGCTTCCGTCTGCCCTCGGCGCGCGATAACAGGCCGCTCCAGTTCCAGGAATTCGAGGAGAGGGTGGGGCAGGCTATATACACATCGGCGACGCCGGGCGAATTCGAGCGCGAGAACAGCGACGCTATCGTCGAACAGGTCATCCGTCCGACGGGGCTTCTCGACCCGGTCGTCGACGTAAAGCCGGTCACGGAGAAAGGGCCGTACAAAGGCCAGATATTCGACTCTATAGCCGAAGCCGAGAAGACCATCGCCAAAGGCTTTCGCGTCATCTTGACGACCTTGACCAAGAAGATGGCCGAAGATCTCGTGGATTATCTGAAGGAGCGCAAGGTCAAAGCCGAATACCTCCATAGCGATATCAAGACGATCGACCGCATCAACATTCTCACCGACTTCCGCCGCGGCAGATTCGACGTGCTCGTCGGTGTCAACCTGCTCCGCGAAGGCCTCGACCTGCCTGAAGTGGCGCTGATAGCTATCTTGGATGCCGATAAGGAGGGTTTCCTCCGATCGGAAACGTCGCTCATCCAGATCATCGGCCGTGCCGCCCGTAATGTGGAGGGTCGCGTCATCGTGTATGCGGACGTCATGACCGGTTCGATCGAGCGCGCGGTCAAAGAGACCTCCCGCCGCCGCGATATCCAGGAGGCGTACAACAAAAAGCACGGCATAACGCCGAAGACCATCATAAAGGCCATTAGCGACATCACCGACCAGATGCAGAGCGAGCACGATAAGGCCGTCAAAGAGCAGATCAGGATAGACGAAGCCGAATTCGCCAAGAATCCGAAGGCCGTCATAAAGAAAAAAGAGGCTGAAATGAATGAAGCGGTAAAGATCCTCGATTTCGAGACTGCGGCGATACTGCGCGACGAGATCCAGGCTCTCTATGGCCGCATGAAATCCGCATAAGAGGGCGTGATATACTTAGTCCATGAATAACAGCCTTTCGGGGAAGAGCATCGTATGGATCGAGGACGATAAGTTCCTCGGCAAAATGGTCTCTGACCGCATAGGGAAGACCGGCGCCAGGCTCGCCATCGTCACCGACGGCCTCAAGGCATTCGAGACGGTAAGGGCTGAAATGCCGGATGTCGTGATCCTCGACCTCCTCATGTCGAATCTCGACGGCTTCGAGATATTGAAATTGCTCAAAGCGGACCCGGCGACCAAGCCGATCCCTGTCCTCGTGCTGTCCAATCTCGGCCAGCAGGAAGAGATCGCCCGGGCACGAGAGCTCGGCGCCGCGAGATTCGTCGTCAAGGCGACGATAGGCCTCGACGGCATCATTCCGGAGATAGAGAAGGTCATTTCGTCGCGATAGTAGGGTCAAGAAAAGCTGAAGAAAGACTAAAGTCGGTCCTATTTACAAAAAGCCTGAGCAAGAGTACGCTCATGCCTGTAACGCCAGAACCTTTTTATCATCTCGGTTGCTTTATAATCCATAATCTCTCATGAGAAAGTTTTTTAGTGCAGCGATGTTCGTCGCGGTTGCCTTTACCGGCTTCTCCGCAGTCGCTCATGCCGACGTGCCTGCTTCCAACGAATGCGTGAATGTCGGATCGACCGTCGTAGATACCACTTATCACATCGCTAACGACCCTGATTCGGGCCTCGCAGGTAATTGGGCTCTCGACAATTTTGATCGCCACATCCAGATCTGGCCGGAAGCTGATTATTTCTGCGCGAAGGCGACCGACATAGGCACCTTCACCACCACGGGCATCAGCCCGACGGGCGTTACGCTTTCGCAGCCTATTACGGGCACGATGGAAGGCGCGGTCGTTGTAAAGACCATGGTCGCTCCGAACGATTCAGTGGCTCCTATCGCTAATCCTGACTGCTCCATCGCAAATGAATGCGATGGCCTTACGGGCAAGTGGATCACGTATTATTTTAACAGCTCGGTCCCTAACTCTGGCTACAGCTGGGGCTGGACCTATGCTGCTCCTACGGGCGAAACATGGGTGAATGCCGATAGCGGTAACTCGGGAGATATTCATCCCGTGTACAACTCGACTGCTCATACCGGGCATGCGAACCTCCAGGCCGCGTTCGACGCGGCTACGGCAGGCGACACCGTCGAATTGGCTGGAAACATCACGACCAGCGCACAGGCGAATATCACCAAGGCGCTCACGCTCGATGGTAACGGCTTCACCTTGAGCCCTGCTTTCACCAAGACCGATAATAGCAACAACAGCGCGATCGGCATCCTGAATACGAGCGATGTCACTATCGGAAGCCTCGTCATCGACGGAACGGCGGGTATCAACCTCAACGGTATCCATGCGTACGTGTCGACCGATGTGAACCTGAATTCAGTCACGGTATCGAACAACGATCATGCAGCAGTGATTGTTAACGGTTCGACGGTGAATGTAAACAACATTACCACCGCGAACAACGGCTGGGGAGGTATCAACGTAGATCTGGGCAGCGGCGTTACATCGCCTGCGGTTCTTACGGTTACGGGTACTAGCGCTCACACTGAAGCTGGTCCTGCCATTTGGATTGATGATGTTACTAAGGATGTGACGGTAAATGCCTCTCAATACACCTCAAGCATGTCGGGCAATACGAGACTCTATGTATTGCCGGCACCAGTTACTTCGGGTGCGTCTGTTGCGATTACCTCGTCAAGCGTGACTCCTGTATCGGTAACGGTTCCTCAAGGCGTTACTGACGCTAAGCTCGACCTTAGCACCCTTGTCACCGCGTTTGCGGCTACTACCCCTGTAGCGATTACGGTGAATGCTGATTCTGTCGATGTAGAGATACCTTCTGGTACGGTCATCACCGGCGATTCTTCGTGGGATGGCAAGATAAAGCTTCCCGAAGTAGCAACGGTTTCTGTTGCTCCGTCAGTAGGAGCAGGTCAGACCGCATCGGTCGCCGTCGCTATTAAAGTTGGCTCTGATACGGCAACTCTTACATTCGATAAGGCTGTTAGGCTTGTTCTTACGGGTCAGGCAGGTAAACGAGCGGGTTTCATTCCTGCCGGGGGCTCTACTTTTACCGAGATCACCGAAACTTGCGTTGCTGACGATCAAACTACTGCCAATGCCCTTGCCGCAGGTTCTGAATGTAAAATCGACGTAGGCTCTGACCTTGTTGTCTGGACCAAGCACTTTACGACGTTCGCGACATATAGCATCACCAACGGTGCCACAGCCACTGCTAATTCCGGCATAGTATCAGCCCGCTCCGGCGGTCGTTCGTCCGGCGCAGGGTCTTCAATCTCGGTCGCTACGACTGCCTCGAGCGCTCCATCGATCGGACAGGTCCTCGGCGCCGCAACGATAAGGCTCTCGACCCCTGTCTCTCAAGGAATGAGAGGCGACGCGGTCGTGGCTCTCCAGGAGCGCTTGCGAGCGGCGGGTTTCTTTACCTTCCCGACGAGCACCGGCTATTTCGGTCCGATAACGCTTGCGGCGGTTAAGGCCTACCAGGCTTCAGTTGATCTTCCTGTTACCGGCTATGTCGGTTCTATGACCATCGGGGCGCTCAACCAGTAGCCTCTTGCGGCTTTCAGCCTGTCTTCAGGACGAATTAAGCGCTTCTTAAGCGCTTTTTTTGTACCCTGGTCACATGATCTTTGACTTTTCCATTGACCGAAGCCTCCATACAGAGTACGATATTGACATCGTACCGATTATGTTTTCTTGGCTAAAAAACCATCTTGTCCCGCACCGCGGCAACGGCCATCGCCCGCATCTTTTGCATGGCGAAGCCGCCCGTTACGTCGTCCTTTTCCTCCTCTTGGGCGAAGCGCTCGCGTTCTTCGGCATGACTTCGAACTTCATGGGCGGATACCAGGGCACGGCCGCGGTCCTTCCGGCGGTTCTTGGCGATCTCACGAATGCAGAGCGGGCCAAGGAATCTCTCGGCGCTCTGGCCGATAATCCGGTCCTCGACAGGTCTGCCCAGCTCAAGGCCGAAGATATGGCCGCTAAGGGATATTTCGCTCATGTCAGTCCCGAAGGGAAGACTCCGTGGTACTGGCTCGATCAGGTCGGCTATGACTATGAATATGCGGGCGAGAACCTCGCTATCAATTTTTCCGATTCCGAAGACGTGACCAGGGCGTGGATGGATTCGCCGACGCACCGCGCAAACATAGAGAAGGCCCAATATACCGAGGTCGGCACGGGAGTCGCCGAGGGCATATACGAAGGCGTTCCGACCGTATTCGTCGCCCAGGTCTATGCGCGCCCGGCGCATCATGAGGCTCCTGTATCTGACGCTGTTGTTCCGGTGCCGGCCGAGGCGTCTGCACAGCCTCAAGAGGTCTCTTCTGATTCCGCGGCTTCCGCCGGCGATGATAACGTCCTCGGCGCGTCCGTATCATCCGTCCCTGCGCCTGTCGCAAAGCCCACGTTCTTCCAGAAGGCAGCCGCCTCGCCGAGGCATGCAGCGAACGCTCTGTTCCTCGCCGTCGGCATCCTGGTCGCCCTGGTCATGATCGCGACTGTCGCCGTCCAGGCATTCCGAGGCAAGCTCGATCACTATGATCTCCTCACGAACGGCATCCTCGTCCTTGCGATGATCGGTGCTCTCGCTCTGGCTAACTATTACCTCTCGATCCGCGCGTATCCGTTGGAGACCTCTTTTGCCGGATTCGATTCGGATCATAACGCTCTGGAGAAATAGCGGCTCTCCCGGATATATGCTAGACTGCGTGCAATAACCCCAGGCTCCATCCTGGGGCACGGCCTCGTATAGGCTCCATCGGTTATATGAACAGGAAAACAAATCAAGCCACGCATGCCGCCAAGACCGATTTCAATCCCGGCGCGGAGAAGCTGGTCGTCAAAGGCGCGCGAACGCATAACCTGAAGAACATCACGGTAGAGATGCCGCGCAATAAGATGGTGGTGTTCACGGGCCTCTCCGGGTCGGGCAAATCGTCGCTCGCATTCGACACGATCTTCGCCGAAGGCCAGCGCCGCTATGTCGAATCGCTGTCGTCATATGCGCGCCAGTTCCTTCGCCAGATGCAGAAGCCTGACGTGGACGAGATCGCGGGCCTTTCTCCGGCCATATCGATCGACCAGAAGTCGCGCTCGAACAATCCGCGCTCGACCGTCGCGACCATTACCGAAATCTACGACTATCTCCGCGTACTTTTTGCCCGCGTCGGCCATCCTCACTGCCTCATTTGTAACCGCGAGATCAAACGCCTTTCGAATGAAGAGATTTTAGAGACGATCATAGAGAGCGTTACGCATGCGAAAGCCGAAAAGGCAGGTGAGAAAGGCGTCAAAGTTATGGGCGTCTCCGTAGACAAGGACAAAGTCCGCATTTTCGCGCCCGTCGTCGTCGGCCGAAAGGGCGAGTACTACCAGATGCTCTACGACTATCTGGGCAAAGGCTACGAGATGGCGAAGATCGACGGCCACCTGAAGCGCCTCCGCGAGCGCGTCGAGCTCGAAAAGAACAAGAAGCACGATATAGACATTCTTATCGACGAATTCTATGTAAGCGAATTCAAGTCGGATCCGAAGGCCGTGCGCGAACGCCTCTCGGAAGCCGTCGAGCGCGCCATCCACGAGTCGGGCGGCTTGCTCAAAATAGACGAACCGAAGGGCGAGCGATTGATGTCGGTCAAATTCATGTGCCCGTATGACGGATACGCGTATCCGGAGATCGAGCCGCGCCTGTTCTCGTTCAACTCGCCGTATGGCGCATGCCCGACCTGCAACGGCCTCGGCACCAAATACATATTCGGCGACGACCCGTGCGAGACCTGCAAGGGCGCGCGCCTCCGCGAAGAGGCTCTTCACGTACTCATCGGCGGCAAATCGATCGTCGACGTGACGAGGATGTCCATAAACGACGCATTCGAATATTTTTCCGACATAGAGCTTTCGGAGAAAGAGAAGAACATAGCCAAAGTCGTCCTGCGCGAGATCGAGAGCCGCATCAAATTCATGCTCGACGTCGGTATCGAATACCTGACGCTCGACCGCCGCGCGCATACCCTGTCGGGCGGGGAAGCGCAGCGCATCAGGCTCGCATCCCAGCTCGGCTCCGGTCTCGTTGGCGCGTTGTACGTGCTCGACGAACCGACGATCGGCCTTCATCAGCGCGATAACGACCGCTTGATCAAGACGCTTTTGAATCTGCGCGATCTAGGCAACACGATCCTCGTCGTCGAGCACGATGAAGACACCATCTTCGCTTCTGATTACATCGTAGACATCGGTCCGGGCGCAGGCGTTCACGGCGGAAATGTCGTCGTCGCAGGCTATCTCGAGCCGCTCCTCACGGCCAAAGAGAACAAGTCGAACTCTCTCACGCTCGCGTACCTTCGCGGCGAAATGCAGGTGGATCTGCCCGATGCGCGCCGGAACATAGACAAAGGCAAGATATCCATCAAGGGCGGCAACATATTCAATATCAAGAATCTCAATGCCGATATTCCGTTGGGCAAGCTCGTCGCCATCACGGGTGTATCCGGCTCAGGCAAGTCTTCGTTCCTGTACGAGATCATCCACAAGAACCTCGAAGCGCGCCTCGAAAAGCGGAAACGCACGAACGAAGTCTTCAATTGCGCGTCGTTCACGGGCACCGAATACGTTTCGCGCACTATTTTGATCGATCAGTCGCCGATCGGTCGCACGCCGCGTTCGAACCCGGCGACATACACGGGCGCGTGGACCTTTATCCGCGATCTCTTCGCCGAGACCGCCGAAGCCCGGGCGCGCGGCTGGAAATCCAACCGATTCTCGTTCAACGTAAAGGGCGGCCGCTGCGAAGCTTGCCAGGGTAACGGGGAGATAGCCGTGGAAATGCATTTCCTTCCGACGGTGTACGTGCCGTGCGAGGTCTGCCAGGGCAAGCGATTCCAGAAAGAGACCCTCGAAGTCGAATACAAGGGCAAGAACGTCTATGACATCCTCCAGATGACGATAGAAGAGGGCCTTAAATTCTTCGAAGACATCCCTGCAATTTACGACAGGCTTCGCACGCTCTCTGACGTAGGCCTCGGATACCTCGAGTTGGGCCAGTCGGCGACGACGCTTTCCGGCGGCGAAGCGCAGCGCGTCAAAATCTCTGCCGAGCTCTACAGGCCGGACACGCACCGCACGGTATACCTTCTCGACGAGCCGACGGTCGGCCTTCACTACGAAGACGTGCGCAAGCTGATCGAAATACTCCAGAAGCTCGTGGATCACGGCAATACCGTCATTGTGATCGAGCATAACCTCGATCTCATCAAATGCGCCGACTATATCGTGGACATGGGTCCCGAAGGCGGGCAGGGCGGCGGCCATGTCGTCGCAAAAGGCACGCCCGAAGACGTCGCGGCGAACGAGAAGAGCCACACGGGCAGGTATCTCAAGAAGATCCTGAAGAAGAAATAAGGGCGAGCCCGCCAAATGAAAGCCCCGACCGAAGTCAGGGCTGGGTAAGCTATGTTTTCGAGGCTTAGGCGCCTGCGGCGCAGGTCATCACCGCGATCGGCCGGAACCCGGCATGGTCGCGGGCCCGGTTAAAGCCGTGCCGGCTCACGATGTGCTGGGGAACGTGCCTTCGCCCCTCGCCATGGCGATGGCACACCTTGCTTTTCCGGTGCTCTTCGAGCGGGAAAAGGGTGCGGCCCTTCATGTCGGTGATGCGGTCATAGCCGGCATCGCCGAAATTGTCGGGGTCGGCGAGGGCATGTTCGCCGCGGAGACGGAGCTGACGCTTCACCTCTGCGAGGAAAGGCGCTTGCCGAGAGCTGTCCGGCAGGCGGATTTCGGTCGGTTTCTTGCTTCCGGTACGATACACTTTACAGCGAATCATAATGGGATATGTGTTTTGTGCTGACGATCCGGGGCGGATCGGTCTTCCTTTTTACTTTACTCCGTCCGCGCTATAGGTCAATATAGGCCTGTGATTATCGAAGATTTCGAGAAACTGGAGCTTCCGGACGTTCCGGGCGTCTATTTTTGGAAAAAGGGGAGCGTGATCCTCTATATAGGCAAAGCTACGTCTTTGCGGGATCGCGTGCGCTCGTACTTTTCATCCGACCTCATCTCGACGCGAGGCCCGCGCATGGTGGACATGGTGTTCAAGTCCGATTCGATCGAATGGCAGGAGACCGATTCGGTGCTCGAGGCCATGATCGCCGAAGCGAACCTCATCAAAAAGCACTGGCCGGACTATAACGTCAAAGAGAAGGACGATAAGAGCTGGAATTATGTCGTCGTCACCCGCGAGACGCTGCCGCGCATCATGACCATCCGCGGCAGGACGCTCGAAGTCGAGAAGCAGAAGAAGCTGCTCAAGGTGCGGAAGTCGTTCGGACCTTTCACGTCCGGCTCGGCGCTTCGCGAAGCGCTGAAGATCATACGGCGCATGTTTCCATTCATTGATGGGAATTCTTCGTCGAAATATACCGCTCATTTCTATCGTCAGATCGGTCTGAATCCCGAAACCGCCACGGCCGATCAGGTCGCGGAGTATAAGAAGAATATCGACCATATCATTCTCTTCTTCGAAGGTAAGAAAAAGAAACTCTGCCGCATGCTCGAGAGGGAGATGGATATGTATGCCAAGAATCTGGAATTCGAAAAGGCCGACGAAGCCAAGCGAAGGCTGTTCGCCCTCGATCACATACAGGACATCGCCCTGATAAAAGAGGATATTTCGCTGATAGAGAACGCTCCCGACGCGCAGATGTCCGCCGCGTCGTTCCGCATCGAGGCGTACGATGTCGCGCACATGTCAGGCAAGGAATCGGTCGGCGTCATGACGGTCGTCTCCGACAATGAGATCGCTAAAAACGAATATCGCAGGTTCAAATTGAATCCGGAGACGGGAAATAACGATACGAAAAATCTCCGCGAAATCATCGAGCGACGCCTAAAGCATCCTGAATGGCGCATGCCGGACCTCGTGGTTATAGACGGCGGGCAAGCGCAATTGAACCTGGCCGAAAAGACGCTCCGCGAGCGCGGCATCGTCGCGCCCGTCGTGTCCGTAGTCAAGGACGAGCGTCATAAACCGCGGGACATCATGGGAGACATTGCCCTTGTCAGAAAGCATAAAAAAGCCATACTGCTCGCTAACAGCGAAGCCCATCGATTCGCCATTGCATATCACCGAAAGCTCCGCCGCATGAGGAATCCCCGCCGCGGCAAGCTGTAATTTTGGTATACTTCCGGTATGCCATTCGCGCACAAGATCAGGGTCGCTGTCCTTCGCGGCGGCCCTTCGTCCGAATACGACGTCTCTCTCAGATCGGGCGATACGGTCCTGAAGCACCTGCCTGACAAATACGAGGGCCTTGATGTCTTTATATCCAAAGACGGCGTCTGGCACGTCCATGGGATCGAAAAGAGCCCTGCTGACGCGTTGAAAGGCGTAGACGTCGCATTCATCGCCCTTCATGGCCAATACGGCGAGGACGGAAAGATACAGCGCGTGCTGGAACATCTCGGCGTTCCGTTCACGGGATCGGCTTCGTTCCCGTCAGCGGTCGCCATGAACAAGCACCTTGCCAAAAGGGCTCTCGCCAATCTGCAAGGCAAGGTGAAATTCGCCGCCCATAAATTACTCTCGCGCGAAGAGGTCTATGAAAAAGGCCCGCACGCCATTTTCCGCGAGATCATCCTGCCTTCGGTCGTCAAACCGGCGTCCGCAGGCTCGTCCGTCGGCGTCTCTATCGTAAAAAGCTATTTCGATCTGGAAAGCGCCCTGGCGAAAGCGCTCGAGCATTCCGATTCCGTCATCATAGAGGAATTCATCCAGGGCAGGGAGGCGACCTGCGGCATCCTCGACGGATTCCGCGGCGAACGCCACTATGCGCTCTTGCCCGTCGAGATAGTCCCGCCGGAAAGATCGGCGTTCTTCGATTACGACGCCAAATACGGCGGCGCATCGCTCGAGATCTGTCCGGGCAATTTCGACGAAGCGACCAAGCGCTCCATCCAGGAGGCCGCCGCGGCCATCCATCGTGAGCTCGGCCTCCGCCACTATTCGCGATCCGATTTCATCGTGCATCCGAAACGAGGCGTCTATTTCCTTGAAGCCAATACCTTGCCGGGGCTCACGTCCGAATCTCTTTTGCCTAAATCCGTCAAAGCGATAGGGAGCGACCTGCCGCAATTCCTCGATCACGTCATAACCCTCGCGAGGGAACGATAGGGGCGGAAATAAAGATACCTCGCAGTCTACGCATAATAATAAAAGCAGTCTCTATTACGAGACTGCTTTGGCAGAGCGGTTGAGGCTGTCCAGAAATGCCCGCGCCCGGATAAAGCATATCCATTCCCGATAGCATTCATGTCTTTCGCTGCTCCGCTCCGAGGACAGGTAATCCCGCATCTCCAGGAAAAGGCCGGGATCCATTATGCCGGTCCTCCTGAAACATTCGAGGTTTTCAGAGAGCTCGGCTTGGAGATCGTCCGCCCATTCGGCCATGTCGGGGTCAGCTTCCTTTCGCAGGATAGCGAGGCTTTTGCCGAGGAGAAGCCTGTATTTCTCGGCGAGCTTCGCGTCGAAATAGGCGAGCCGGCTCTTGCGGTCCCGGCCGAACTTCTCCTGGTCGATGAAGCCGAATCCTATATACTGCTCGAAAAACCTTTTCTCCGTCCAGCTATTGAATAGGGCGCCGATTTTGAATATAAGATCAGATAGTTTCATTCTCGCCAAACTCTAGCTTTTAGAGGGCGGAAGTCAATACGGAAGAGATGCTGTGGACCCGAGGAGATTCGAACTCCTGACCTTCGCTTTGCAAAAGCGCTGCTCTACCAACTGAGCTACGGGCCCGTATTTACGGCACAGAGACCGAGACAATATAGCCTAAAAGCCTTAAACTATCAATATGCCGCTGGATATCTTGAGCCATCTTTCATACCTTGCTCTGTTCGTCATCATGGTCATCGAAGGCCCGATCGTGACGTCGGCGGCGGCGTTCGCGGCGACGTTCGGGTTCTTCAGCCTGCCGATGGTCTTCATGCTCTCCGTCCTCGGCGACCTCGCCGGCGACATTATCTATTATGCGATCGGCCGGGGCTCTCGAAAGACGCTCATAGACAGGCATGGCCATAAGTTCGGGCTGAATCAGGACAGCCTCGCCAGATTCGACCGCGCATTCCGCAAGCACGAGATCAAGTCGCTCGTCATCGCCAAGCTCGCTCCGGCTATCCCCGGGCCGGTCCTCATAGCCGCAGGGGCATTGCGCGTATCGTTCTGGACTCTGATATGGGTGTCGCTCGTTCTGGCAGTGCCGAAATACGCCTTGTTCATGATCCTTGGCTACTGGTTCGGCGACTTTTACGTGAAATTCTTCCATTATTACGATATCCTTGGCTGGATCCTGGTACCGGCATTCATCATCGGCTGCTACGTAATATATAAAAAGGCTTTGGCAGCGGTGCTCGAAGAAGCGGATGAGCCATAATCAGCCTTTTCAGAGATCTATGCGCATACTTTTCTATTCAGACAATTTCTATCCCGAAACGAGCGGCATATCCGACTCGGTCATAGCGGTCGCGCGGGGATTGAAGGCGCTTGGGCACAGCGTCGGTTTCGTCGCCGCCCGATATTCCGATGCCGATTATGCGTCGATAGGAAAGACGCGTGACGAATATCTTGAAAAAGAAGGATTCCAGGTCTGCCGTATCCCGTCGCTTCCGTTCTCTAATTCTGGATCAGGGCAGGGAAGGAATGCCGTACCCTTCGGCTGGAGCCTTCCGTTCGCCCGCCGATTCAAACCCGATGCGATACATTCCCAGTCTCCTTTCGGCGTGGGTTTCGAGGCTCTTTTGGCCTCGCGGCTTCTCCGCGTGCCGCTCGTGGGCACGAATCATACCTTGATACGCGAATTCGTCCGCGTATATGGGCCGATCAGGGCGAAGTGGGCAGAAGATCTGATGGAGAGGTTCTTCGTCTGGTATTACAACCGCTGCCGCTTCGTCTCCGTCGTCGGACCGGAGGTGCTGGAGAGCATGAGAGCCTTCGGATTCAAGAGATCGGCTGACGTCATCGCCAATCCGCTGTCGCTTTCGACCTTCGCGCCCGCGACGGCAGGGGAAAAGGCGGGATTGAG
Organism: Candidatus Paceibacterota bacterium; assembly: GCA_035546035.1. Classification (NCBI taxonomy): domain Bacteria; kingdom Bacillati; phylum Minisyncoccota; species Minisyncoccota bacterium. The sequence continues at coordinate 75,103 of DASZXC010000001.1, read as the reverse complement.
AAAGGAGTTCAACCTTGTCGGGCCGACGGTCATATCTGCAGGCCGCGTCGCCCCTGAAAAGAGATTGGACGTCGTCCTGCGCGCGTTCGCCGAACTGAAAAAGACCATGCAGTATGCCGAGCTCGTGATCGCGGGCAACGGGCCCGTCGAAAAAGAGATGCGCTCATACGCCGAAGCCCTGGGCGTAGGCGAGAGCGTCATATTCACCGGCTTTCTCTCCCATGACGAATTGGCTCGATGGTACAAAGCGTCTGATGCGTTCGTCGTCATGTGCCCGATCGAGACGCAGTGCCTCGCATTGATGCAGGCATTCGCATCGGGCATTCCCGCCGTCGGCGCCAAAGCGGGAGCCGTGGGCGACCATATCAAGCCCGAATTCGGCTCGACCGTTCCCGACGGCGATCACGTCGCTTTGGCCAGGTCTCTAGAGAAGGTGTTGGGCGACCAGACGGCCGCAAGAGAGATGGGGAGCGCGGCCCGCGAATATGTAAAGAAGTTCTCCGAAGATTCCCTCGGCCGCGCATGGGTCGAAGCCTATGCCGTCGCCGCCCGAAAATATATCAAGATGCCGAAAGTATCCGTCGTCATCCCTGCGCATAACGAGAGGGAGAGCATCGCAGCCACGCTCCGCGCCGTCTCCGTCCAAGACTATCCTGACTATGAGGTGATAGTCGTGGATAACGCCTCGACCGACGGCACGGCCGAAGTCGCGGGATCGTTCAACGTGAAAGTCGTCCGCGAGGCGAGGAAAGGCCTCCTCCATGCGCGCGAGCGCGGCCGCCTGTCCGCCCAGGGCGACATCATCGTCCAGATGGACGCCGACTGCCTGCCTGATTCCGGCTGGCTCGCACGCGGCGTATCCCATTTCGCGGATCTTTCCGTCACAGGAGTCACGGGTCCGTACGATTACTATGACGGCGGCCCTCTGCTCCGGTTCGTATCCCTCGTGTCTCAAAAATACGTGTACAAGGGCATGAGCCGCTTCCTCCAGCTCTTTGACAAAGGCGCGGTCCTGATCGGCGGTAACAGCTTCATTCGCGCCTCGGCTCTGGAAAAAGCGGGCGGATATGATACGTCGATCGCATTCTATGGCGAAGATACCGATACGGCTAAAAGGGTGGCGAGGCAGGGCAGGGTTGCATTCGATTCCAAGCTCGTCCAAAAGACCTCGGCCCGCCGTTTCAAGGCCGAGGGCGCGATGAAGATCTCCGCTCTCTACCTTTTCCATTTCTTTAGGGTAATCTTAATGGGCGGCAGGAAGAAAAAAGCATGATCGGACTCGAATTCATCCGCTCGTTCAAAGACAAGGCGTATACCAGACGCTTCCTCTTGGCGTGGCTTCTCCTCCTGGTCGCCCTCGTCGTCAATTATTGCGCGGGCATATACGCGGATAGAGTAGCGAGCAACTCGGTGACGGATATCATCCTCGATAACGTGCCTGTCGTGGACGTCGACGGCATATTCATCTATGGCGGCTATGCCCTGATCGCCTGCATCGTCCTGGCAGGGCTTCAGAAGCCGAACCGCGGGCCGTTCATCGTCAAGACCATCGCCCTCTTTTACGTTACCCGCGCCATCTTCGCGAGCCTCACCCATATCGCGCCGTTTCCGTCCCATATCATCATAGACCCGACCGGATTCAGCAGGTTCTTCAATTTCGACGGCCAGCTTTTCTTTTCGGGCCATACCGGCCTGCCGTTCCTGATGGCTCTCGTATTCTGGGATAACAAGAGGGTCCGCATAAGCTTCATGGTGCTCTCGGGCGTATTCGCCGTCGTCGTGCTCATCGGGCACCTTCATTATTCAATCGACGTCTTCTCGGCATTCTTCATAACCTATGCTATATATGGTATCGCCGAGCAGATTTTCAGGAAGGACAGAGAATTGGGCCTATAGTATATCGGTAATACGCATCCATGGCATGGATGAGTGCGGGGTTCGATTCCCCGTAGGTCCACAGAAGGCCCGGCGCACGCGCGTGCGCCGGGCCTTTATTTCTGGTATATATGGACCTAGATCCATTACCCCATGAATGTCCTTCGAATCCTCCTCATCGGCGCGGTATCCGTATTCGCGCCTTCGTATCTTCGGGCACAGGCCGTCATTGCGTGGCAGCCGCCGCGGGAGATCGCTCCCCAGCATGCTCTCTCGCTCCGGCTCGAGCGCGAGCTCGAAGCATACTTCCAGAAAGAAGACATCGCCGCCAAAGACAGGGCTTCCGTCGGCATCCCGTTCCTTCGGGACACCTTCGCCATGAAAGACGGCAGGCCCGACTTTCGCTGGCATCTCGACGGCGAGAAGAGCATCTCTATCCGTTCCTCGAAGCTCGTATACAGATACGAGCCGAAGCGATGGCCGAAGACCTTCGGCGGCCTCGTCGGGGAGGCGATCGTCGCCCCTCTCCGGATCCTCTTCGCTCCGAGATGACGGTTGTCTCAAAGCCCCGCGCACATACGTGCGCGGGGCTTTTTCCATGCTTTCCTGTATACTTTTTTCATGGACAAGCCTTTCGTCTTCGTATTGTTCGGCGCCACGGGGGATCTTGCGGTCAAAAAGATATTTCCGGCGCTCCAGGCCCTTTGCCGCGAAGGCGCTCTGGGCGGCGATCCGCGCATCATCGCGACGGGAAGGCGGGATTGGAACGACGAGGGTTTTGCCTCTTTCCTCCGGCAGGGCGGAACGTTCGACGACGGATTCGTTTCGAAGGTCTCTTACGTCAAGATCGACGTCGATGCGGGAACGGGGTACGCGGAGCTCGCCGACAAGATCGCGGGAAATGCCGAAGGGGCCATCTTCTATTCATCGCTCGCTCCGAATTTCCACGCTCCGGTCGCGCAAGGGCTTCACGATGTCGGCCTTATATCGCGCGGAAGGGGCAAGCTCCTCATAGAGAAGCCTTTCGGCACGGATGAAAAGAGCGCCAAGTCCTTGGATCGCGTCCTCGAAGGATTTCTCGATGAAGGTCAGATCTTTCGCGTAGACCATTATCTCGGCAAAGACACACTTCGGGCAGTTATGGATCTTCACGAGAGCACGCCGGAGCTTGCACGCCTCATTTCGAACGAGAGCGTCGAATCGATCCGCGTAGCCTTGTTCGAGGAAAAGGGGATCGACGGCCGCGGGGCGTCATATGACGGTATGGGAGCGTTCCGTGACGTGGGACAGAACCATATCCTCGAAGCATTGGCGGTCATTGCGGCAGAGCCGAGCGTCCGTGCCGCATCGTGGCAGTCTGCGAGAGCAAAAGCTCTGAAACGCCTCGCGCCCCCTGCCAAGACATGCGAGCTTTCCCGCCGCGGCCAGTACGAGGGATATGGGAATGAGAAGGGCGTGGATCCGGGCTCAGAAACCGAAACCGCTTTCGAAGTCGTGACCTGTTTCCGTTCGGGAAAGCTGAAGGGAGTGCCTGTTACGCTCGTTTCCGGAAAGCGGATGCCGTCTTCAGGCTCGTTCGCCGAGATATCGTTCAAGGAAATATCCGGCATTCCTCGAAAGATGGTCTTTAGGATCCAGCCGGAGCAGGAGATCGTCATAGAGAGCTGCGACGGAAGCAGGGAGTCGTTCGACATACCTAGAACCCGCGATGCGTACGGAAACGTCATTCTCGCCGCTACCCGCGGCACAGAGAGAGCCTTTGCTGGCTCCGACGAAGTCCGCGCCCTCTGGGCATATGCCGACCGCGTCGTGGCATGCTGGAACAAGGTCCCGCTCGAGCGATATGGCCCGGGCAAGCCTTTTTTGGTAGAGTAACGACTATGCTCAAACGATTTTTGATGAAGCAAGCCATGAAGTCCCAGCTAAAAGGCGTGCCTGAAGCCGATCAGGAAGCGCTCCTCGACCTCGTCGAAAAGAATCCGGCATTCTTCGAGAGCCTCGCGAAAGAATTGCAGGAAGGCCTCAAATCGGGCAAAGACCAACAGACGGTCATGATGGAGCTCATGGGAAAGCACCGCGACGAGCTCGGAAAGCTCATACAGAAATAATATGCGCTCAAAGAGAGTATTCATTTTCATAGGCAATCCTGACCACGATTCTTTTTCGACGGCACTTGCCGAATCGTATGCCAAGGGCGCGCAGTCGGCGGGGCACGAAGTCCGAATCATGCATATCGCGGACATGAGATTCGACCCGATCCTCCATAGGGGATACAAGGTCATACAGCAGTTCGAGCCCGACCTCGTGCGATTCCAGGAGAACGTCAAATGGTCGGAGCATTTCGTATCGGTATTCCCGATTTGGTGGTCTGACATCCCCGCTCTCATGAAGGGTCTCGTAGACCGCGTCTGGATGCCGGGCTTCGCGTTCAATTTCAGGAAAGGCCTGGTGCCGGGCTGGTATCGCCGATTGAAGGGGCGTTCGGCGCGCGTCATCGTCACGTCGGATACGCATCCCCTTATCCTCTGGGCATTGTTCGGTGGCAATATAAACAGCTGGGTCCGCGGCGTCCTCCGATTCTCCGGCTTCGCTCCGGTGAGGAAGACCTGGTTCTCAGGCATGAAGAAGATGCCGCTTGAAAAGTCGCAGAGGCTCCTTTCGGTCGTCGAGAAGCTTGGCAGGAAGGCAAAATAGTATAAGGTAAAGCCCTATGTCCCTCTCTATCGGCATCGTCGGGCTTCCGAACGTCGGCAAATCGACGCTTTTCAACGCTCTCACCAAGAAGAGCGTCCTTGTCGCCAACTATCCGTTCGCCACGATCGACCCGTCGGTCGGCGTCGTCGCCGTGCCCGACGAGCGCCTCTGGAAGCTCTCCGATCTCTCGAAATCCAAGAAGACCGTTCCGGCCGCTGTCGAATTCGTGGATATCGCCGGCCTCGTGAAAGGCGCCGCTCAGGGCGAAGGCCTCGGCAATAAATTCCTCTCGAACATCCGCGAGACCGACGCCATCGCCGAAGTCGTCCGCATATTCGAAGACGACGACATCATCCACGTTGCGAACAAGATAGACCCGCTCCACGACATAGAGGTCATCAATATGGAGCTCATATTCGCCGATCTCGATACCGTGACCAAGCGCATGCAGAACGTCGCCAAGGATGTGAAAGGAAACAAAAAAGAAGCGATCATCGAGATGAGATTGCTCGAGCGCCTTAAACCCGCTCTTGAAGAGGGTAGGCTCGCATCGTCCGTTATGCCTGACGAGTTCGAAACGCCGCTCTACAAGCAGCTCCATCTTCTGACGTCGAAGAAGATCCTCTATGTGTTGAATAAGAAGTCGGGCGGTAAAAACTTGGACGAGATGAGAGACGAGCGCTTTATCAAATTAATCGATTTCATCCAGAAGAGCGGGGCAGGGTACGTCGTCGTAGACGCCGGAATCGAGCACGACCTCAAAGACATGACCGAAGCCGAGAAGGCCGAGATGCGCCAGGGCCTCGGGGCAGACAACGGTATCGACGCGCTTATCAAAAAATCGTACGAGCTCCTCGGCCTTATCACCTATTTCACGACGGGCGAAGACGAGACTCGCGGCTGGACCATACAAAAAGGCTGGAATGCGCCGACCGCCGCGGGCGTCATTCATACCGACTTCATCGCCAAATTCGTCCGCGCGCAGGTCATCGAATGGGACAAATTGCTCGCCGCAGGCTCCTATGCCGCTGCGCGCGAAAAAGGGCAGGTCAGGACCGAAGGCAAAGACTATATCGTGAAGGACGGAGACGTCATAGAATTCATGGTCTAGGCAGATCTATGCTAGGCTGACTCTAGAAAGGAGGTGCTTTATGGCACTTGGAGTATCGGGTACCGGCCCGTATGGACAGATCAGGAGCCTCCGACAAGAGATCGCCGATTGTAGATACGAGCTATCTCTCGTCGCTCAAGGCATGCGACGAGAGCTCGGGGCCGCACGGCTCAAAGAGATCATCGCCGTGAATCGATCCAAGATCAGACAGATCAAGGATACAGAAAAAGCGAAAAAGAAAAGCCTCTAACCCCATCTTCTTGTCAAAAAGGATATGGGGCTTAGCTTTATAGGCCGTCGGTCCTCTAAGATTCATGGTTTAGGGCGCGGGAACGGAGGACGAGACTCTGTGCATAACTCTATCGCGCCAAACTCTTGCCAAGTTGATATAATTGATGAGTAAAAGTCGCAGCGGATTTTTATCAACATATCTTTTGAGACCATGAAAGCACTTCACATGATCGCCTTCATCCTCGTCGTCGTCGGCGCCGTAAACTGGGGCTTGACCGCGCTCGGATGGAACCTCGTGAACATGATCCTCGGCAGCTGGCCTGCCGTTGAGAAGATCGTCTACATACTTGTAGGCCTCTCCGGCCTTCTCGTCCTCTTCACCCACAAGAAGGACTGCAAGGCATGCATGTCGTCGTCGGCTCCTGCGACGATGTAGCGAAAAAGCCAGGCTCTGCAGCCTGGCTTTTTCATGCCCGGTTCATTATCATTGAGCATATGCCAAACAAAACCACAGCCAAGGATTTCTTCATATATCTCGCGAGCTTCGCGGGTCTCTATGTGAGCGTCGTATCGCTCGTCAGCCTCCTCTTCGCCATCATCAACCGCGCGTTCCCGGATATGCTCAATTCCTATTATTACGCGACTGATTTCTATTCCGGCCCGATCCGCGCGGCAATCGCATGCCTTCTCATCGTATTCCCGCTCTATCTCGTCATCGCGTCTTATATAGACAAGTACGTCCGCGCTAATCCTGAGAAGAAGGACATCGCGGTGAGGAAGTGGCTTACATATCTGACGCTCTTCATCACGGGCGTTGCGGTTGTCATAGATCTGGTCGTTCTCGTGAACACGTTCCTCGGAGGCGAGATCACGTCGCGCTTCATCTGGAAGATCGTCTCCGTGCTCGTGGTTTCCGGGGCGGTCTTCAGCTATTACTTTTATGACCTCAAGAAGACCTTCGCCGCCGACGCTCCGAAGAAGACGCTTCTCATCATATCCCTGGCGTCGCTCCTCGTCTTCGGATCTCTCGTGACCGGCTTCGTGCTCGTCGGCTCGCCGATGCAGGCTCGTGCCGCGCGCTTCGACGAAAGGCGCGTGAACGACCTCACGTCGATCCAGTGGCAGATCGTCAATTACTGGCAGCAGAAGGGAGCGTTGCCGACCGATATCGCGAGCCTCAACGACCCGATATCGAGCTTCATGGTCCCTGTCGACCCTGAAACGGGCACGGCATACGGATATCAGAAGACCGGCGCGGTGTCGTTCAAGGTCTGCGCCGACTTCAACCTTAAATCCGGCGCCGCGAGCATAAATAAATACGCGGCCGATTACGGCATGTCGGCCGCGGCTTCCGGCTCTAATAACTGGGCGCACGGCATGGGCACGGCCTGTTTCGACCGAAACATCGATCCCGACCTCTATCCGGTGAGGGCGAAGGGCGCTATCTAGCAGATGAAAAAGTACGATCACTCGAAAATAGAGAAGAAGTGGCAGAAAGAGTGGGAGAAGCGGGGCATATACGAGGCGGACGATAAGAGCGCGAAGAAGAAATTCTATCCTCTCGTCGAATTTCCGTTCCCGTCGGGTTCTGGCCTCCATACCGGCCATATCAGGAGCTACACCGCGATGGATATCGTCGCGAGGAAGCGCCGCATGCAGGGCGAGAACGTCTTGTATCCCATAGGCTGGGACGCTTTCGGACTGCCTACGGAAAACTACGCCATCAAGACCGGCCGCCAGCCGAAGGATGTGACGGAAGAGAATACCGATAACTTCCGAAGGCAGCTCAAATCCCTCGGCCTATCGTTCGATTGGTCGCGCGAAGTGAATACGAGCGATCCGGCGTATTTCCGCTGGACCCAGTGGATATTCATAGAGATGTATAAAAAGGGCCTCGCATACAAAGCCAAGACCGAGATCAACTGGTGTCCCAAGGACAAGATCGGACTGGCGAACGAGGAAGTCGTGAACGGCTGCTGCGAGCGCTGCGGTACTCCGGTGGAGAAGCGCGTCAAAGAGCAATGGATGCTCGCTATCACTAAATACGCCGACAGGCTCTATGACGACCTCGGCAAAGTAGATTATCTGGAGAAGATAAAGATCCAGCAGAGGAATTGGATCGGCCGGAGCGAAGGCGCGGAGCTTGATTTCGCAGTCAAAGGCGCGAATGAAAAAGTCCGCGTGTTTACGACCCGTCCCGACACGCTCTTCGGCGTGACATACCTCGTTCTGGCGCCGGAGCATGAGCTTGTTTCCAGGCTTTCATATAAAAACAAGACGGAAGTCGAAAGATACGTTTCGGCTGCCAAGAAAATGGACGAGATCGCCCGCACCGACGCCCAGAAAGAAAAGACCGGCGTAAAGCTCGATGGTGTTGTGGCGATAAATCCGGCGAATGGCGAAGAGATTCCCGTATTCATTTCCGATTACGTGCTCGCGACGTATGGAACTGGCGCGGTCATGGCCGTACCTGCCCACGACGAGCGCGACCATGCGTTCGCCAAGAAGTTCGGATTGCCGATCCGTCGCGTCATCGAGCCTGCATTCAAAGGTCTCTCCGGCGAAGGAGCGATTAGGCCCGATTTGCCGTTCGTAAAGCGCGACGCGGTTTGTATCGTCGTGCGAAATCCGGAGGACGGCACGTACCTCTGCAATAGCTGGAAGGGAATCCATATGCACGGCCTCTTCACAGGCGGCGTGGAAAAAGGCGAAGACCTCGTCGAAGCGGCCCGCCGCGAGGTCCTCGAAGAGACTGGCTACAAAAACCTAAAGCACATGAGGACGTCGGATATAAAGATAAACACGTTCTTCTATCACCGCGTCAAAAAGCAAAATCGCCACGCTCATTTCAGTTTCGTATTCTTCGATCTGGAGAATGACGAACGCGCGGCCGTCGATGAAAGAGAGTCTGCTCTCCACGAGGTCGTCTGGAAGAAGAGAAACGAGCTCAAGAATTTCTTCACCGTATTCGAGGGCGATTTCATCTTGAATATCCTTGATAACGATGACTATGTCTATGCCGATGACGGTATCCTTTTCAATTCCAATGATTTCGATGACATGGAATCCGTTGAAGCCCGCAAGAAGATCACTGAAGCCGTGGGCGGCGCTTGGGTCGTGAAGTACAAGCTCCGCGACTGGATATTCTCGCGCCAGCGCTACTGGGGCGAGCCTATACCGATGATCCATTGCGAATCGTGCGGCTGGGTTCCCGTTCCTGAAAAAGACTTGCCCGTCGAATTGCCCAAGGTGAAAAAATACGAGCCGACCGATACGGGCGAATCTCCGCTTTCCGTCATTACGGACTGGGTGAGCGTCACATGCCCGAAATGCAAAGGCCCTGCGCGCCGAGAGACCGATACAATGCCAAATTGGGCAGGTTCTTCTTGGTACTATCTCCGCTATATAGATCCGAAGAATAAAGAAGCATTCGCCGCGCAGGACAAGATCGCGTATTGGGCGCCCGTAGATTGGTATAACGGCGGCATGGAGCACACGACGCTGCATCTCTTGTATTCGCGCTTCTGGCATAAATTCCTTTTCGACATCGGGGCGGTAAATACGGACGAGCCGTACATGAAGCGCACGTCGCACGGCCTCATACTCGCCGAAGGAGGCGTCAAAATGTCCAAATCGCTCGGTAACGTCGTCAATCCTGACGACCTCGTGGCGACCTATGGCGCCGATTCGCTCCGCCTCTATGAGATGTTCATGGGGCCCTTCGATCAGGCCATCGCGTGGGACACCAAGAGCATCATCGGACCGCGCCGATTCGTCGAAAGAGCATACGCTCTCGCCGAAAAAATAACCAAGGGCGCGAAGGTTTCAAGGGAAGCCGAGACGCTCCTCCATAAGACCGTTAAAAAGGTCTCTACCGATATCGAAGCCATGGGATTCAACACGGCCGTCTCGTCCCTCATGATCCTCTTGAATGCGCTTGAAAAAGAGCCGGCCCTTTCGGCTGACGATTTCGGCATATTCGTCAGGCTCCTTGCTCCGTTCGCTCCCCATGTCGCCGATGAATTATGGGCGGATCTCGGCAATAGAAAATTGGTCAATGTCGCGCCGTGGCCTGTCGCCGACGAATCAAAGATCGCCGACGAATCGGCGAAGATCGTCGTCCAGGTGAATGGCAAGGTGCGCGGTGATTTCGTTGCGCCGCGCGGCGCCGAAAAGGCCGCGCTCGAAAAGGCCGCTCTCGCTCTCGACGACGTGAAGAAATGGGTAGGGGACAAGAAGCCGGAGAAGGTGATCGTCGTTCAGGACAAGCTTGTGTCGATCGTCGTTAAGTAGGATCGGCGAGGGGCTCTTGACAGGCCCATTGACAGCGCCTTAATCTTGACTTACTATCAAACCAATGATACAAACAAAGTAACGATTATGACCACGAGCCTCACCCTCAAGCCAAAGCAGGTCGTCAAAGCGCTCCTCAAGAGCCTCCCTGACCGCGCCCAGGAGGTCATCGTGAAGCGCTACGGCCTCGGCAAGGACGCCAAGAAGATGACGCTCGAGGCCATAGGCAAGACATACGGCATCACCCGCGAGCGTGTCCGGCAGATCGAGAACTACGCTATCTCGAACATCCAGAAATCGAAGGAATACGAAGCCCAGGCCGCGGCTTTCAAGGAGCTCGAAGGCATGATGCGGGAATTGGGCGGCGTCATGGCCGAAGAGGACCTTCTCGATTCTGTTTCCAAGGACGCCTCTATCCAGAACCATATATATTTCCTCCTCGTGCTCGGCCGCGCGTTCAAGTGGCAGAAAGAGGACGACCATTTCAAGCACCGATGGCATGTAGACGAGGATACTTCGAAGAAAGTCGAAGATGCCCTCAAGAAGCTCTACAAGAACCTCAAAGATGACGACATCATCCCCGAATCGGAGATGATCGACACCTTCCTCAACCACATCGAAGGTCTCAACGACCAGTACCGGAACGAAGAGATCCTCAAGCGATGGCTTTCTCTCTCTAAAAAGGTGGGCAAGAACCCTCTCGGCGAATGGGGCGTATCTCACTCTCCGAACATCAAGGCAAAGGGCATGCGCGATTACGCGTTTCTCGTGATCAGGAAGCACGGCTCGCCGATTCACTTTCGCGAGGTGGCGAAGCAGATCGAAAAGATGTTCGACAAGAAGGCTCATGTCGCGACCACTCACAACGAGCTTATCAAGGACCCTCGCTTCGTCCTCGTCGGCCGCGGGCTCTACGCGCTCTCTGAATGGGGCTATATGTCGGGTGTGGTGAAGGATGTCATCAAGAAGATCATAGACAAGAACGGTCCCCTCACTAAAAAAGAGATCGTCGAGAAGGTCATGAAGGAGCGGTACGTGAAGGAGAATACGATCCTTGTGAATCTCCAGAACCCGAAGTATTTCAAGAAGGATAAGGAGGGCAGGTATTCAGCGGTAGCTTAGGGCACAAAAGACAGCTTTTGAGAAAGGGCTCTCCGCGCGCGACGCGGACTTTTCGAGGAAGCTGTCTTTTCTGTTATAATCCAGAGGTGACTATCTATCAGTCCCTTCTCGATTTTACGCTTCAGACCGCTCTTCCGGAGACGTTCCGATGGGTTGCGTATTTCGCCGTCTTCTGGGTGCCTGCGCTCCTCATCGAATACGCCTGGAATGTCTGGGTCGCCTATGTGCGTCTCGCCTGGGTGCTCAAGCAGAAGAAGACCGTGCTCGAGATCAAGCTTCCGCAGGAGACGTACAAGTCTCCTGCCGCTATGGAGCTCGTGTTGAATTCCCTCATCCAGACCGGCGGCGAGGGAACGGTCATCGAGCGATATTGGGAAGGCAAGGCTCGTCCGTGGTGCTCGCTCGAGCTCTGCTCGATAGACGGGGAGATCAGGTTCTTTATCTGGTGCTTCGACGGCCAGAAGAATTTCCTCGTGGCCAATATATACGCCTCGTATCCCGACGTCGCCATCCATGAGGTCGAGGATTATACCGAAAAGGTCGCCCTCAATCTCGACAAATACGACATATACTGCTGCGAATACAAGGCGACCAAGCCTGATCCGTACCCGATAAAGACGTACGTGGATTACGGCCTCTCAGACGATCCGAAAGAGGAGTTTAAGGTCGATCCTCTCGCGGCCCTCATCGAAGTCATGGCTTCGATCAAAAAAGAAGACCAGGTGTGGTTCCAGTTCATCGCCCGGGCGCACGTGGCCGAGAAGAACCATTTCAACAAGCGGCAGCCTGATCCGTGGATCGTCGCGGCGAAAGAAGAGATCGCCAAGATCGCCAAGGACGTCACCGAAGAGAAGGACGGCAAGAAGGTCGTGCATATGGAGCGCCTCACCGAATCCCAGAAGGAGGCGGTCAAGGCGATCGAGCGGTCGATCGGCAAATACGGCCTCGACGTCGGCGTGCGCGGCATAAACGTCATCCCGAAAGGCCGCGGCGGCCTGTCCGTAGGCATCATCAAAGGCTCGTTCCGCCCGTTCGGGTCGAACAACCTGAACGGACTCATGCCGATGGCCGCTGAATTCCCGTATCCATGGCAGGACAAGGACGGGAAAAAGCTCGCGGAATGGAAAAAGGGCATATTCGACATGTATTGCGCGCGATCGTTCTTTCATCCGCCGTATACGGGCGCCGAATTCCCGAAACAGAAGCCGATGATCCTTAACACCGAAGAGCTTGCCACTCTCTATCATTTCCCCGGAAGCGCGGTCAAGACGCCGGGCCTCCATCGCATACCGTCGAAGCGCGCGGACGCTCCTCACAATCTTCCCGTATAGCATGGATTCAGGATCGCTTAAATACATCCCGGAGCCTCCGCGCGAGGAGCTTCTCCCGGCTCCCGAGCGACGCTTCTCCCGGAATGTGTCTCGAAAGAACCTCGTCATTGCCGGAGCTCTTTTTGTTATCATCCTGACGCTCGGATACCATCGATTCCTTGCGCCGACTTCCGGTATTCAGGCCGAAGCCGTGACCGATGCAACCGTCACGATATCCCGCGGGGAAAGCCTTTCGGGAACGGCCGAGATATTGGGAAAGAGGGGAGCGATACGCTCTGAATTCGCATTTAAATCCCTCGTCGTGCTTTTCGGCGGGTCGAAGGGTATACAAGCAGGCGATTATTATTTCTCCCGTCCCGAGAACGCCGTATGGATCGCCTGGAGGCTCACGCACAGCGTCTCTGAATTCGTCAATATCCGCGTGACCGTGCCGGAAGGGCTCAATTCCAAAGAGATCGCCGACATCTTCGCGGCCGAAAAGAGATTCATCAGATTCGATAGGTCCGATTTCATGAAGATCGCCGCCGGGCACGAAGGGCATCTCTTTCCCGACACGTATTTCCTTATGCCGAACGTGACGGCGCAAGATATCGTCGACGCCATGCTCGCGAATTACCAGGACCGCATCAAGACGCTCGACGAAGACATGCAGGCGTTCGGCAGGCCTGCCGCTGACGTCATAAAGATGGCTTCCATCATCGAGGAAGAAGCGAGAACGGCCGAGACGCGCAGGACGATCGCCGGTATCCTCTGGAAGCGCCTCGATGAAGGGATGCCTCTGCAGGTGGATTCTGCGTTCGCGTTTGTGAACGGCGAGAAGGACAGCCGCGACCTTTCGGCCGCCGACCTTGCCATCGAATCTCCGTATAACACCTATATACACAAAGGCCTGCCGCCGACGGCCATCGCCAATCCTGGTCTCGACGCTATCTATGCGACTATCCACCCGATAGCGACGAAATATTATTTCTATCTCTCCGATGACCAGGGCAACATGCACTATGCGGTCACCCTCGACGAGCACGTCCTGAACAAGGCGAAGTATCTGGATTTTTAGTTTTGGATAGGGAGCCGCATAAAAAAGCCGCGCGATGACGCGCGGCTCGCATCCGGCATATACGATCAGCAGGCTTTTCCTTTCACTGCTTCGAGGAGGACGCTCTTGAGGACGAACCTGCCGTCGAAGAAGAGGAGAAGGTCGTTCCATTCCGGGCTTTCCTTGCAGGAAAGGAGGAGGCGCCAGGATTCGCAGCTGAATCCCGAATCGATGCGGTTCACCGGTCCGGAATACGCGGCGAGCCTCGTGAGCATGAGCGCCGTGATGAGGTCCGAGCAGTCGATCCGAAGGCTCACGACGGGCTTCTGCAGGATCGTCTTCTGCATGATGTCCCGCCAGAACATGCTCCGGACGAGCGATCCGTCAGGCCTGATCCAGAATTCGCCGCAGAGATTCTGGTTATAGGCTTTCTCCATCGATCGCTTGATATGCTCCGGCGAGGTCTTGGTAGGATCCTTTTTCTCATCCTCGCCGCCATAAAGCTCGAACGTGACCTTGAACGGCGCGAGGGCCGGCGGATCGCCGACGATGACCTTGCTTGGTTCGGGAATCGGCTCTCCGACCGTTCGGAATCCCGGTCGGCCGTGCTCTATCGGTAAACATCTGACACTCATGAGGCGTAGCCTTTCTTTTATTGTTTAGGTTGAAGAACGTTTCGATTAATGGTACTTATGAGGCATGGTTAGTCAACCAAGCGCGCCAAAAAGAAGGGTTTTCGTCGGCATGTCAGGCGGCGTGGATTCGTCGGTATCCGCCGCCCTGTTAAAAGAGCGCGGCTTTGACGTGACGGGCGTTTTCATCAAAGTCTGGCAGCCCGACTGGATGGAATGTTCCTGGCGCGAAGACCGCCTCGACGCCATGCGCGTATGCGCGCATCTCGGCATCCCGTTCGTGACGCTCGATCTGGAAAAAGAATATAAAAAGGAAGTCGTGGACCACATGATCTTCGAATATCGGGCGGGAAGGACGCCGAATCCCGATATCATGTGCAATCGTCACGTGAAATTCGGCGGATTCTTCGACTGGGCGATGAGACAGCGCGCCGCAGGCGAAGATGTCTGGGTTGCGACGGGGCATTATGTGCAGGTTCGTCTCGCGGAAGGCGAGGAAAACCGCTACGAACTCGTCGCCGGAAAGGACCAGGGCAAAGATCAGTCGTATTTTCTGTGGACTCTGACGCGCCGCGAGCTATCAAAGGCCCTTTTTCCCGTCGGCGGCATGGAAAAATCGGAGACGCGCCGTCTCGCGCGTAGATTTGGCCTGCCTGTAGCGGAAAAAAGGGACAGCCAGGGCCTCTGCTTCATAGGAAAAGTCGATATCAAGGAATTCCTCTCACATTACATCGCGCCGAAGCGCGGGAACGTTATCGACGAGAAGGAATGTGTCATCGGTTCGCACGATGGCGCGATGTTCCTGACCCTCGGCGAACGCCACGGATTCAGCGTCGTGACGACGACTCCGAATGACGAGCCGTATTATGTCATCGCCCGCGATCTTGCAAAAAATATCGTTACCGTCTCTCACCGATCGCCCTCGGGCGCTTTGCCCATTGAGAAAGGAGAATTCGCGCTCGGCTCTATCAATTGGATCTCGGTTAGACCCGAAGCGGGGAAGAAGTACGCAGCCCGCATCCGCCATCTCGGCGAACGCATGCCCTGCAGGGTCCAAGGCTCGAAGATCATATTCGAAGCGCCTCTTATCGTCGCTTCCGGCCAATCTATCGTCGTCTATGAAAACGATGTCTGTCTCGGCGGCGGCATAGTGCTATAATCAGGGCATGTCCCCCCTTTTGATCGTTAAAGCAACGGGAGAACAGGAGGCTTTCGACCCGGCCAAGCTCGTCAACTCTCTCCGCAAGGCCGGCGCGTCGAAAGACCAGGCTGAAAACGTGCTCCGCCACGTCGAGCGCGACCTCGTCGCCGGGACGACCACGGCAGAGCTCTACCGCCATGCGTTCGAAATGCTCCGCAAACATGCCCAGCCGGTCGCCGCGCGATATTCCATGAAGCGCGCCATCGCCGACCTCGGCCCGAACGGCTTCCCGTTCGAGAAATTCATCGCCGAGATATTCAAATCAGAAGGGTACGAAGCCCTCACCGATCAGATCGTCTATGGCTCGTGCGTTCCGCACGAAGTGGACGTCGTCGCGTGGAAGGGAAAGGGGC
Organism: Candidatus Paceibacterota bacterium; assembly: GCA_035546035.1. Classification (NCBI taxonomy): domain Bacteria; kingdom Bacillati; phylum Minisyncoccota; species Minisyncoccota bacterium. The sequence goes on along the minus strand of DASZXC010000001.1, from coordinate 59,224 downwards.
TCGCCATGGTCGAAGCGAAATTCCATAACGAATACGGCGTCAAATCCGATCTGAAGGTAGCGCTCTATGTGAAGGCGCGCTGGGACGACCTCAAGGACGGCGAATACGATTTCGGCGGCGTGAAGCGTAAGATATCTTCGTTCCAGCTCTTCACTAATACCAAATTCACCGATACGGCCATCCACTACGCTGAATGCAAGGGGCTGTCGCTCGTCGGCTGGAATTATCCGGCTAAAGGTAATCTCGAAGACCTCATCCAGGAATCAGGCTTGCATCCGCTCACGTCTCTGACGAGCCTATCCCAGACCGAAAAGCGGACGCTTCTGGATGCGGGCATGGTGCTCTGCAAGCAGGTAGCGGCCCACGGCGGCAATCTGGTAAGCTATGGCATCCCGCGGGAAAAGGTGAAGCAGGTCCTGCTCGAGATCGAGCATCTGTGCGCGTAAGATTTTCTAAAGAATTTCCAAGCAAGATGGCCGAATACGTCAAAAAACTGCAGATACGGAGCAAAGACTGGAACTACGGAGGGCCGAAGTGGAAGCTTTCGCGTTCGAAGCTGGACCTTTTCATGGAATGCCCGCTCTGTTTCTACCTAGACAACAAGCTCGGCGTGTCGCGCCCGCGCGGGCCGTCGTTCACGCTGAACATCGCCGTCGACGAGCTCCTTAAAAAAGAATTCGATATACATCGCGCCGGCAAGACGGCGCATCCGCTCATGGAAAGATACGGCGTGAAGGCCGTTCCGTTCGCTCACAAGGACCTGGAAGACTGGCGAACGAATTTCACCGGCATCCAGTACGGAGACCCGAATTCGGGACTGACGATCAGCGGCGCGATCGACGACGTCTGGATCAATCCGAAAGAGGAGCTCATTGTCGTGGACTACAAAGCGACGTCTAAGGACGGAAAGATAGAGACGCTCTCTGATTCCGGCTGGGACCGCCAGTACAAGCGGCAGATGGAGGTATACCAATGGCTTCTCCGCCGCAAGGGATTCAAGGTCTCCGACACGGGCTACTTCGTATACGTGAACGGCCGCAAGGACAAAAAAGCCTTCGACGCGAAGCTCGAATTCGACGTCACGCTCATCGAGCACGTCGGCGACGATTCTTGGGTCGAGGATGCTATCATGAAGGCCAAGAAGTGCCTCGACGCCGAGAAGCTGCCATCGCCGTCCTCCAATTGCGAGCACTGCATGTACCGAAAATTCGCCCGTGACGTCCAACTTAAATTAAAAAACGATGATAACAAATCAGACAGGCTCCTTTAAGGAGCGGGTGGAGAAGGTCGTTCGCGACATACCGAAGGGCAAGACGCTTTCGTATAAAGAAGTCGCCTTGCGTGCCGGTAATCCCAACGCGGCCCGCGCCGTGGGCATGATCATGGCGAACAATGCCGACACGTCGGTCCCGTGCCACCGCGTCGTGCGATCCGACGGCAAGATCGGCGGATATAACGGCATTCGAGGCGGCGCGAAAGGCTCCGAAGCCAAGGCCGCCTTGCTCCGCGCGGAAGGTGTATACTAGAAAGAGACGGAAACCCTACACCTCAACCCCAACCCCTCGATCTATGGAAAACCTAGCGTCTCCTCAGGCGCGGCTCCGTATGGGCCTGGCCGAATGCATGAAGAGGCTCGCGAACGCGAATATCACGAGCCATGTACGGCAAGAGCTCGAGATCATGAGAGACAATATACTGCAGACGCTGCAGGCCTTGTCTCCCGAACATATCGAAGAAGCGCGCCGGGACCTCGGGCATGAACCGACGAAGCAAGAGCTCATTCTCCACTTCGTCGATCATCATGCCAAAGATTTCCTGCACACCCCGAGCTAGGGTGTGCAGTTTTCTTTCTCCGTTTATACTAATCCTATGTCCAATACCGACGAGCTCCGCAAGATCCGCGACGATGTCGTGAGCCTCAAAAAGTCGCCGCTCTATGCATATCGCACCCAGAACAAATATTTCCCCGTGATAGGCGAGGGGAGCCACGAGGCGCACCTCATGTTCGTCGGCGAGGCTCCCGGCGAGAATGAAGCGAAGACAGCCAAGCCTTTCTGCGGCAGGTCGGGCAAGCTCCTCGACGAATTGCTCGCGTCTATCGGCATGGACCGCGCCAAAGTCTATGTCACCAATCTGGTGAAAGACCGCCCGCCGGGCAATCGCGACCCTGAACCCGCAGAGATCGCTCTCTACGGGCCGTTCCTCGAGCGGCAGATCGAAATAATGAAGCCCCGCGTCATCGCGACGCTCGGCCGCCATTCTATGAAATATATATTCGAGAGATACGGCCTCGGCTCCGTCCTGCAGAGCGTCTCGAAAATCCACGGCATGGAGTTCAAGGGCACGGCATCATACGGCGAAGTGACCGTCGTGGCCTTGTACCATCCCGCGGTCGCGCTCTATAACGGCGGGATGAAAGGCCAGCTCCTCGAAGATTTCAAAGTCCTTAAGAAATACATATAACCTGGCACAGACGCTTATGAACGAATTCCTGAAATATTTGAACGAGACCTATGCCAAGCTTCATACGGCATACGAAGAGGCTTTTTGGAGATTCCATATGGGCGACCATGCGATGAACGCGAAAATGCTCGACGCCCAGGCGGCACGCGATGCGTTCAGGGCAAACGCCGGCCTCGCTAAAAAGACCGGCGCATATCTCGCCAAGGCGAAAGGCCCGACCCGCGCGGCTTTAATGGAATGGAAGCGATTCTTCAGCCTCTATCAGACGCCGGCGAAGCTCGCGCCTCTCCGCAAGGAGATCGCCGAGATCGAAGCGAAGATCCACAAGATCCAGACCACGAGGACCGAAGGCTATACTGATCCGAAGACGGGGGCGTTCGTCGAAGCGTCGAGTAATAAGATGGGAAGTATCATCTCGACCAATCCCGACGAGGCCGTCCGAAAGGCGTGCTTCGATGCGATCCAAAAATTGCCGCTCACGACGCTCGATCTCTATGTGGAATTAGTCGCAAAGCGCAATCGGTTCGCGCGCGAGCTCGGCTATGGCGATTTCTATGCCTACAAGCTCAAGCAAGACGAGGATATGACGATGAAGGAGCTCTTTTCTATATTCGACTCTATATATAAGAAGACGAAATATGCGTTCAAGAGTATCCGCGAGCTCGAAAAGGCCATGCCCGGCCTCCGAAAGCCCTGGAACATGAATCACATGATGGCCGGCAGTTTCATCAAGGAAGAAGATCCGTATTTCGGCTTCGAAGAGGCTCTCATGTACTGGGGCAGGACGTTTCAAGGCCTCGGCGTCGATTTCGCGGGCGGCGAGATACGTCTCGATCTCCTCGATCGCAAAGGAAAATACAATAACGGCTTCTGCCATTGGCCGAAGCTGGTCGGGTATGAGGGTTCAAAGCGCGTTCCGGGTCGGAGCGATTTCACCTGCAATGCCATACCGGGGCAGATCGGCTCAGGCATCGAAGGCCTGCATACGCTTTTTCATGAAGGCGGCCATGCGGCGCATCTCTTGAATTCGACCGAACGGCAGGTCTGCATAAATACCGAATATCCGCCGCAGTCGGTTTCATGGGCAGAGACTCAGAGCATGTTCATGGATTCGATATCGTCATCCGTCGAATGGAAGATGCGCTATGCCCGTACCAAGGACGGCAAAGCCTATCCGTTCGATCTTTACGAGCGGAAGATTCGCAAAGTCTATCCTCTGATGCCGCTCGGCCTTATGAGCATCATGTTCGTCTCTGAATATGAAAAGCGTGTATATGAGGCGAAAAACCCGACCAGGGATTTCGTCCTCAAGACAGCCCGCGACATGTTCCGAAAATATTTCGATCGCGCCGAAGATTCGATCATGGCGCTCAATATCCCCCATATATATTCATGGGAAAGTTCCGCCTACTATCACGGCTATGCATTGGCCGAGCTCGGCGTATTCCAGTGGCGCGAATACTTTTTCAAGAAATACGGATACATCGTGGATAACCCGAACGTCGGAAAGGAGATGAAAAAAGTCTGGAAGTTCGCCGCAAAATATCCGTCAAAGAGATTCATCAAAATGGCGACGGGCAAGGCGTTCAGCCCCGCCGCGTTCCTTCATGAGGTGACGCGCCCGCTCGATACGGTCGTCGCCGAGGCGCGACGCAAGATCGAACGCCTCGAATCGGTGCCGAAGCAGAAAGGGAGGATAGGCCTCGACGCTAAGATATCTCTCGTCCACGGCAAAAAGAAAGTCGCCGACAATTCCAAAGGATTCGAAGCGATGGACGCTAAATACCGCGCATGGCTGCGTTCGTTGAATGATAAGGCCGAATAATGCTAGATTAGCCCTATGACATCAGCCGAAGTCCGCAAACGATTCCTGGCCTTTTTCGAAAAGAGGGGGCATGCCATCATACCTTCGGCCTCTCTCGTGCCTGAAAACGACCCGACGGTGCTTTTCAATACCGCGGGCATGCAGCCTTTGGTCCCGTATCTCATGGGCAGGGCGCACCCGCAGGGCGACAGGCTCGCTGATTTTCAAAAATGCGTCCGCACGGGCGATATAGACGATATCGGCGACAATACGCACCTGACGTTCTTCGAGATGATGGGCAACTGGTCGCTCGGCTCGTATTTCAAGGAAGAGGCGATCGCATGGAGCTATGAATTGCTCACGTCGAAAACCGAAGGATTCGGTCTCGACCCGAAGCGCCTCTACGTGACAGTATTCGCCGGCGATGAGAATGCCCCGCGCGACGACGAGGCTGCGCGTATCTGGGAATCGGTCGGCATGCCAAAGCATCGCATCTATTTCAAGGGCGCATCGGCGAACTGGTGGCCCGCGGTCAAGAGTAAAGAACCGGGCAAAGACACGTGGACCGGCCCGACCGGCCCGTGCTCCGAGATGTTCTATGACCTTACTCCCGAAGGATTGGGCGATCTGACGCCTGAACAATATGACGCCGCCGACGAAGCGCAGAAAGTCGTCGAGATCTGGAACGACGTATTCATGGAGTACGAGAAAAAGGACGGAAAGATCGTCGGCAGGCTCGCCAAAAAGAACGTGGATACGGGTTCGGGCTTCGAGCGCGTCTGTACGGTGCTCCAGAAGAAATCGAATGTGTTCGAGACCGATATATTCGCGCCTATCATGGCTATCGCAAAAACGTTGGCAGGCGATATCCGTCGCCAGCGCATCATTTCAGACCACATCCGTACCGCGACATTCATGATCGCCGACGGGGTCGTCCCTGCGAATACCGATCAGGGCTATGTTCTGCGCCGCATCATTCGCCGCATGGTATTCAATACCGATGCCAAGAAGCTCGACCGATCGTCCGTCGAGACGCTGATCGGCATCCTCGTCGAGCAGTTCAGCGCTTTCTATCCGAATATCGAATCGGGCGAGGCAACGATCATCGATGAGATATCGAAAGAGGCTGATAAGTTCGCGAAGACTCTCGATCAGGGCGTTAAAGAATTCGAAAAGCTTGCTAAGACAGGAAAAGTAACCGCTACCGACGCATTCACGCTCTTTTCGAGCTATGGATTTCCTATAGACATGACCATCGAGCTTGCGCGGGGCAAGGACCTCGTCGTAGACCGCGGCGCTTACGAGATCGAATTCAAAAAGCACCAAGACCTCTCCCGCGCCGGCGCGGAGCAGAAATTCAAAGGCGGTCTCGGCGACACATCCGATATGTCGCTCCGCTATCACACGGCGACCCATTTGCTCCACAAGGCGCTCCACGAAGTGCTTGGCGACCATGTTATGCAGAAGGGTTCGAATATCACGCCTGAACGTTTGCGTTTCGACTTTACCCATACGGCGAAGATGACCGATGACGAGAAAAAGCGCGTTGAAGACATCGTGAATGCAAAAATCAAGGCAGCGCTCCCGGTCAATAAGGTAGAGCTTCCAAAAGAGGAAGCTCTCAAGACGGGCGCATATCATTTCTTCGGCGACAAATACGGCGATGTCGTGTCTGTCTATTACATCGGCGACGATCTCGCGGGCGCATATTCCAAGGAATTCTGCGGCGGTCCGCACGTCATGAACACCAAAGAGCTCGGCACGTTCAAGATCCAGAAAGAAGAAGCAGTTTCTGCGGGTGTCCGCCGCATCAAAGCGGTGTTGAGCTAGCCTTAGCTCGTACCTCTTTTTGGTCTATAATAAGACCATGTTCTCCCTATTCCGTCCTCACGCCGAGCTTGGCATCGTATTCCACATCGGGACCGCGTCCGTGGGCGCGGGTCTCGTCAGGTTCGAGCACGGTAAAACGCCTCACGTCGTATACACGCTCCGCGAACCGATCCCGTACCGGGGAGACGTGGATCCCGAGCGCTTCATGAACGAAATGCTCGATGCATTGAAGCTCGTAAACGAGAGGCTTTCGAAAGAAGGCCTCGCGCATCTCAAATTCACCGAGCTCGGCGGGCTTGCATCGGCCCGGCGCATCCGCCACGTCGTATACGTGTTCTCGTCGCCGTGGACCGTCACGGAGACCAAGGTCGTCACGCTCCGCGAAAGCGAGCCGTTTGCCCTGACCAAAGAGCAGGTAGACAAGGTCGTCGCGACCCACGAAAAGATGTTCGAGACCGAAATGGTCGGCGACAATGAAAATGCTCTCAAGGGATTGAAAGTCATCGAGCATAAGGTCATAGACATACGGCTGAACGGATATCAGGTCAGCGATCCGTATGGAAAGAAGGCCCATAGCGCGGACATATCGTTTCTCACGAGCCTCATTCCCGCCTCTCTGTATCAAAAGGTGAACGAAGTGTCAGTGAAAGCGTATCATCCGAAAGACACCAAGGCTTTTTCGTTCGCTCTCTCTTCGTTTTCCGTTATCCGCGACGCATTCCACGAAGAGAGCGATTTCATGTTCCTCGATATAGGCGGGGAGATATCTGACGTGACCATCGTCCAGAACGGGCTTATATCCGAAACCGCGAGCTTTCCGCTGGGCCGCCATTTCATCATCCGCCGCATACGAAAAGCTCTTGGCGGTTCGGCGGCCGAAGCCACGTCCTTGGTCCGTCTGGTCGAAGAAGGCCGCGCCGACAAATCCGTCGAGGGCAAGCTCCGTCCGATCATGGAAACGGCCGGCGACGAATGGATGAAAGGCTTCAGAGACGTGCTCGAAAAGGCATCGAGCGGCGCTTCGCTCCCGACGAAGATATTCGTCGTCATCAATAACGATCTCGTGCAGTTCTTCATGCGCGCGCTCCGGTCGGAAAAAGTCTCCGAATTCGGCATCGGCGAGGCTCCGTTCTTCGTCACGCTCGTCAATCACGACAAATTGAAGCCGCTGGTGACGTTCGGCAAACGTGCGGATAAGGATCCGTTTATGGCGATTATCGCCGCATTCGCAGGGAGGGTGCACGATGGTGTATAATCAGGCAAACATTCTATGGCACGAAAACCGATGCAAGATATCGTACCGAAGGGAAGCCGTTCCATACGGAATATCCCTTTGCGCGAAGATAGGGTCGCCTCGATCGATGACGATGGGGCAGAAAACGTAAAGATAAAGATCGCCAAGCAGCCTGCCCGCGCGCCAAGGATCGCCCGAAAGAAGGAGGTAACCCAGGAAGAGATTCGGGAAAAGCAGCGCGCCGTCGAGGAGGCCGCTGAAAAGCGCAGCGTGGATGAAGAACGGGAGCGCGAGGCCGAACGCGAAGTCGAAGAAGACAAGAAGCGCGAGGAAGAGGAGAAAGAAAGCCTCCGCAAGGCCCGCGACGAATTCGAGCAGGGCCGTGCCAAGAGGTCGCGCCGCGGCCGCTCGTCGAGCAAGCGCGGCCTTATGTACCTCGGCGGAGCCGTCTTCATCGTCGTCGCTCTTGCGGTTCTCGTCACGAGCATATTCCACAGCGCGACGGTAACCGCGACGCCTCGAACGCTCGCGTTCACGGCCGATGCAGATCTTGTCGCCAAGAAATCGCCCGCCGCGGGCGAGCTCGCCTTCACTCCGTTGACCGCTACGACGCAATCAATGGCGACCGTAAAGGCGAACGGTCAGAAGCAGGTCTCGACCCGTGCTTCTGGAACCATCGTCATCTATAACAATTACAGCACCGCGTCGCAGCGCCTCATCAAAAATACCCGATTCGCGACGCCGGAAGGGCTTATCTACCGCATCTCTGACTCTGTCACCGTTCCCGGCAAGAAGGGAACTACGCCGGGCAGCGTCGAGGCTGTAGTCATGGCTGACGAAGCAGGTGAAAAATACAACGTCGGCCTCAAAGACTTCACCATTCCGGGATTCAAGGGCGATCCTCGCTATAATTCCTTCTATGCGCGATCGAAGACGCCTCTCGCCGGCGGTTTTAACGGCATTCAGAAGATCGTCGCCGACGCTGACCGTGTCAAAGCTAAGTCCGATATAGAGGAAAAGATCACCGACGACCTTCTCAAGGCCGTTCAGGCCAAAAAAACGACCGATCAGGTTCTCTACGACAAGGCGTATGCTATTGCATTCACTGCCTTGCCCGACGAGGCGGACGGCGACCAAGTCGTGATCAAGGAAGAGGGAACGATCTCGGCCGTCGTATTCAATCGCGAAGACCTCGGCGCCGCGCTCGCTCGGACCTATATCAAAAATTACAAAGACGATCCGATCACCGTCCCGAATGCGGATAATCTGACCTTTGCTCCGAAGGATTTCAAGCCGAATGCCGACAGCGTCTCCTTCCATATCTCCGGCGCCGCTACGTTCCAGTGGGTGTATGATGCGGATGCCCTCGAACAGGCTCTCGCCGGCCAATCGCGCTCCTCGACCGCTTCGATACTCCAGCAATTCCCTATGATAGAGAAAGCCGACATCTCTATCCGTCCCTTCTGGTCGCGTTCATTCCCGAAGGGCGTCGATAAAATTGAGATCAAGGAGGCGATATAAGCCTCGCCTTTACAAGGCTCTATTATTAGTCTATACTGCTTTTCACGTTCTCAATGGCAGATCAAAACAAACCAAGCGTCCTGGGCGTCGTCACCGAAGCCCTTCCGAACACCTTTTTCAGGGTAGAGCTCGAAGACGGCAACCAGATACTCACGTATCTCGCCGGCAAGATGAGGATGAACCGCATCAGGGTTCTCGTCGGAGACAAGGTTAAAGTGGAGCTCGAACCCTACGGAGGAAAGGGCAGGATCGTTCAGAGGATGTAAAAAAGCGAACAAAATGCGAGTAAAATCATCAGTAAAGAAAAAGTGCGCGAATTGCAAGGTAGTCCGTCGAAAGGGCTACGTGTACGTCGTGTGCAAGTCGAATCCACGCCATAAGCAGCGCCAGGGCTAGACTTATTTTTGGCTACATGTTAGGATGCTAACTCCGACCCTTACAGAATAAAAACGCCGTTTCCAGACGTTTTCATTTTTTATTTTAGCCCCCAAACTAAACTTTTAATCCCAGCCTTCATGCGAATCCTCGGCATCACCCTTCCAGACGAAAAGCGCATAGAGATTGCCCTCACGGCGCTCTACGGCGTCGGACGTTCGCGTGCCCTCGAGATTCTCGCCGAAGCGAAGGTCCAGCCGAGCAAGAAATCCAAGGAAGTGACCGCCGACGAGGAGAATGCCATCAAGAAGGCGATGGAAGGCCTCAAGATCGAGGGTGATCTCAAACGCGAAGTCGCTTCCAACGTGAAGCGCCTCAAGGATATCAAGGCGTATCGCGGCGTTCGCCACCAGCGCTCGCTCCCGGTCAACGGCCAGAGGACTAAGACGAACTCCCGAACCCGCCGCGGCAACACACGCAAGACCATGGGCACCGGACGAAAGGTAGCTGAAAAGAAATAATCACCAACATGGCTGAACCAAAGAAAAAGATCGAAGATAAGAAGGCGCCGGCGGCAGAAACAAAGAAAGAGGCCGTCGCGAAGGCTCCTAAGAAAAAGGTGGACACCGGCGTCCTCTTCGTTCAGTCTACCTATAACAACACCCTTTGCCTTCTCACGGACGCATCGGGCAACGCGCTCGCGCAATCGTCTGCCGGCGCCCTCGGATTCAAGGGTGCTAAGAAAGGCACTCCTTTTGCTGCCGCGAAGGTGGGCGAAGTCCTTGCCGACAAGGCAAAGCTCATGGCCATGAAAGAGGTCGCCGTCGTCATCAAGGGCGTCGGATCGGGTCGCGAGTCCGCAGTCCGAAGCTTCATCACTAAGGGTATCGCGATCTCGTCGGTGAAGGACGTCACGCCTGTGCCTCATAACGGCCCGCGTCCTCCACGCCCTCGACGCGTATAAATTTTAATATCGAACATGATAAACGGACCAAAATATAAGATCGCGCGCCGCCTCGGAGCAAATATCTTCGAGAAGACGCAGACCGCCAAGTTCGCCCTCCGCGCCGAGCGCAAAGGGGGACAGGGAGGCAAGGGTGGATATCGCCCTAAAGGCGAATTCGCGACCGCGATGCTCGAGAAGCAGAAGGTTCGCTATACCTACGGCGTCATGGAGCGCCAGTTCAAGAAATACGTCAAGGAGTCGGTCGCCAAGAAGGGCGTCAACACCGTCCAGGCCCTTTACGAGCGCCTCGAGACCCGCTGCGACAACGTCATATACCGCCTCGGCATCGCTCCTACGCGCCTCGCCGCTCGCCAGATGGTTGCCCACGGCCAGATCATGGTCAACGGTGCCCGCACCTTCAGCCCTTCGTACGCCATCAAGGTAGGCGACAAGATCGCTATTCGACCTGCGAGCCTCAAAAAGCCTCTCTTCAAGGACCTCGACGAGAAGATGAAGAAGGTCGCGACCCCGACATGGCTTTCATATAACAACGACAAGAAAGAGGCCGAGATGACCGCCGCGCCGAAGTTCAACCAGACGGAAGTCCTCTTCAATCTGGGGCAAGTGATCGAGTTCTATAGCCGTTAATCAATTTCGTAATAACAAACGTATGAACGAAACCAACATCGTGCTCCCTTCGAAGCCAAAGATCGTCCTCGAAAAGGACAATCTCGGCGTGTACGAGATAGACGGCCTCTATCCCGGCTACGGCCATACCCTCGGCAACTCGCTCCGCCGCATCATCCTTTCGTCTCTCCCGGGCACGGCCGTCACTCATGTGAAGATCGCGGGCGTATCGCATGAATTCTCGACTATCAACGGCGTGAAGGAAGACGTCATCACCCTTCTCCTCAACCTCAAGAAGCTCCGCATCAAGGTCGCTACGACCGAGACCCAGACGCTTTCGCTCAAGGTCAAGGGCGTCAAGGACGTCGCCGCGGCCGACATCAAGGTCCCCGGCCAGGTAGAGATCCTCAATCCGGAGCTCCATATCGCCTCCGTAACTGATAAGAGCGCGGAGCTCGATATCGAGATCACCGTCGCCCACGGCCTCGGCTACGTATCGAAGGACGTTCTCCAGAAGGAGCGCGTAGATATCGGCACCATCGCTCTCGACGCGACCTTCGCTCCGATCAAGCGCGTCAACTACGAAGTAGAGAACATGCGCGTCGGAGACCGAACCGATTTCAACCGCCTCAAGATCACTGTCGAGACCGACGGCACCATCACGCCTCACGAGGCTCTCGAGAAGTCGATCAGCATCATGATCACCCAGCTCAAGGCCATCGTCGGCTTCAAGGAGGAAGAGCCTGTCGCCCCTGCATCGGAAGAGAAGTCTGAAGCTGCTGGCGGCGCGAAGAGGGAGCTCGACACCGAATTCCTCAAGACTAGGATCGAGACCCTCGGCCTCTCGCAGAGGACGACCAACGCTCTCGCGAATGCGAATATCCGCACCGTCGGAGGCCTCGCGCGCAAGAAAGAGGCGGACATCGAGAACATCGAAGGCCTCGGCCCGAAGGGCATCCAGGAGATCCGCAAGGCTCTTTCGGAGTACGGCATCACCCTTAAGTAGACAAATCATAGAAAATCTGTAAACTTGAGCCTCTAAACACGCCATGCGACACCACGAGAAATTTCGAATACTGGGCAGGGAAAAAGGACAGCGCGCCGCGCTCGTCCGCTCTTTGGTGCGTTCGCTCATTATCCACGAAGGCATCACTACGACCGAGGCCAAGGCGAAAGAACTCCGCAAGTTCATCGAGCCTATGGTAACCAAAGCCAAGAACGGCACCCTCGCCAGCCGCCGCCTCCTCGTTTCGAGGATCGGCGACGCAAAGGCTGCGAAGAAGCTCGTCGAAGTTATCGCCCCTGCTCACAAGGCGCGCACGGGCGGCTATACCCGCGTCATCAAGCTCCCGCTCCGCAAGTCTGACGGCGCGAAGATGGCCCATATCCAGTTCGTAAAATAATCATTACTCCCATGCGAACTACCCACACTATAGACGCACAGGCGAAGAAGATCGGACGAGTGGCCACCGAAGCCGCCAAGATCCTCATGGGCAAGAACACGACCGCGTACGCTCCGAACGTCATCGCCGACGTCGAAGTCCGCATCGTTAACGCTTCGAAAGCCGACATCTCGACCAAGAAGAAGGAGGAGAAGGTCTACCGCCGCTATACCGGCTATCCGGGCGGCCTCATAGACACTACGATGAAGCGCATGATCGAAAAGAAGGGTACGAGCGAAGTTTTCCGCATCGCGATCAAGGGCATGCTCCCGAAGAACAAGCTCACCCCGAGGATCATGAAGAACCTCACGATCACCGAATAAACCTTTTATGAACGCAACCGAGACTAAAACCAAATATTTCGAAGCGGTCGGCCGACGCAAGACGGCAGTCGCCCGCGCCCGCATCACGCCTGCCGCAAAGCAGTCGTTCGAGCTCACCAATTCTGATGGCGTCACGAAAGATCTCGCCGGCTATTTTGCCACGGCCGAGATGCAGGCTATCGGCGAGGCTGCTTTCGTAGAATCGAAGATCGCCCAGAAGTTCAAGGTCACCGCTATCCTTTCGGGCGGCGGCATCCACTCGCAGGCAGAGGCTCTCCGCCACGCGATCTCCCGTGCCCTCCTCGATTACGACCTCGAGCTCCGCAAGAAGCTCAAGAAGCTCGGCTTCCTCAAGCGAGACCCCCGCGCAAAGGAGCGCAGGAAGTTCGGTCTCAAGAAGGCCCGCAAGTCTCCTCAGTGGAGCAAGCGCTAGCAAAGCAAATAAAAACACCCCAGGGCTTGGCGGGGTGTTTTTATTTGCTTTGGAGGTTAAGGTACGCCTTGCGCTCGGTTCATCAACAATAAACAAGAAAGGATTTCAGGTACGCCTGCCCCGTAACACGGGCGGCTTTTTGTTGCAAATTTATTGACTGGGCGCGCTGATTTCATTAGTATGTCCGTAATGGAGCAGACTGAAATAGACAAGATAAAGGCCGAACGCGACGAATATCTCGCGGGCTGGCAGCGCGCCAAGGCTGATTTCGCCAATCACAAGAAGCAGACCGAAGCCATGATGAAGGAATTCAGGACGATGGCGAACGAAGGCCTCGTCGAGGAGCTTTTGCCCGTGCTTTCTTCATTCGAAATGGCATTCGCGAACAAGGCTGCCTGGGAAAAGGCCGACAGGAACTGGCGTTCGGGCGTCGAATACATATATGGCCAGCTCAAAGGCGTACTCGATCAGAACGGTCTCAAAGAAGTCGGCGCAGCAGGGGAGACATTCGATCCGAATCTCCATGAAGCGGTCAAATATGAGCCGACCGATGATACGGCAAAAGACAATACGATCATTTCTGTCATCGAAAAGGGCTATAAGCTCGGCGCCAAGCTCATCCGCCCGGCGAAAGTCGTCGTCGCTGAACCAAAAGCGAAATAGCTTGCGTACTATATCTGTAAGGTATACTTAAAATAATGCTGACCAAGAGGCCACAATTCCATATCGTCTCCCGCGAGGTGACCCTCGCAACGGGCGAGACCGTCCGCGCATTCTTCGCCGTCATAGAAAATAACGGCACCCGCGAAGTGTGTTTCCTCGGTACCAAGCCTCTCGATCAGGCGGCTCGCCGCGCGTCCGCCGTAGCGTCTACCCTCGCTCTGGAAGCTCCAAAGGCCCCTGTCTTCGCCGAGTTCTTCATCCCGTCGACGTATGAATACACGTCGCCGTTCTTTTCGCTCGACTTCCTCGTCAATCAACTCGCACGCGCTCCGTCGGCTGCTCGCTAGCCTGTCTGGCAGCTTCTTATTTCTGCCATTATTCAACCTTGCCGTCCCTTGCGCGGCCTAGCAGCACTAAACTATGTCAAAGATCATAGGTATCGACCTTGGTACCACTAATTCCGCCGTCGCCGTCATGGAAGGCGGCGAGCCCAAGATCCTCGAGAACGCCGAAGGCATGCGCACCACGCCTTCCATCGTCGCAGAGACCAAGACTAAAGAGCGCGTCGTCGGCGTCGTCGCCAAGCGCCAGTCAGTCACGAACCCGAAGAACACCGTATTCCAGATCAAACGCTTCATCGGCCATAATTTCGACGAGAACTCGGTACAGAAGGACGCGAAAGCCGTTCCTTTCGAGACCCGCAAATCCGATAACGGCGGCGTCGAAGTGAAGATGGGCGAGAAATGGTCTCGTCCCGAAGAGATATCGGCAATGATACTCGCCAAGCTCAAGGCGGACGCGGAAGCGCGCCTCGGCGAGCCTGTGACCGAAGCGGTCATCACCGTTCCGGCATATTTCAACGACTCGCAGCGCCAGGCGACGAAGGACGCGGGCAAGATCGCCGGCCTCGACGTGAAGCGAATCATCAATGAGCCTACGGCCGCAGCCTTGGCATACGGCTTTAACAAGAAGAAGGACGAGAAGATCGCCGTATTCGACTTCGGCGGCGGCACGTTCGATATCTCCGTCCTTGAAGTGGGCGAAGGCGTGGTCGAAGTCCGCTCTACGGACGGCGATGCGCACCTCGGCGGCAAGGATATCGACCAGAAGATCATCAACTGGCTCGCGGACGAATTCGCTAAGGAAAACGGCATAGACCTCCGCAAGGACGCTCTCGCCAAGCAGCGCCTCGACGATGCGGCCGAAAAGGCCAAGATCGAGCTTTCGACGGCGGTCGAGACCGAGATCAACATCCCGTTCATATCGGTAGGCTCGGACGGGCCGCTCCACTTGGTCAAAAAGATGACCCGAGCGACGCTCGAAGGCCTTTGCGCCGAATTTATCGACCGCGCCATGGAGATCACCAAGCGCGCGATGGAAGCGTCGCCGTTCAAGGTCGCTGATATCAATGAGGTTATCCTCGTCGGCGGCCAGACCCGCATGCCTGCGATGCAGAAAGCAGTGGAGGATTTTTTCAAGAAGAAGCCCCATATGGGCGTGAACCCTGACGAAGTCGTCGCATTAGGCGCGGCCATCCAGGGCGGCGTGCTCAAGGGCGACGTCAAAGACGTGCTTCTCCTCGACGTCATTCCATTGTCGTTCGGCATCGAGACTATGGGCGGCGTCGCGACTAAACTGATCGAAAAGAACACCACGATCCCCGCATCGCGATCGCAGGTATTCTCGACCGCAGCCGATAACCAGACGTCTGTAGAGATACACGTCGTCCAAGGCGACCGCGCTATGGCTCGCGACAACAAATCGCTCGGCAAATTCATCCTCGACGGCATCCCGCCGGCTCCTCGCGGCGTCCCGCAGGTCGAAGTCACGTTCGACATCGACGCGAACGGCATCCTGAACGTCAAAGCTAAGGAGAAATCGACCGGCAAAGAGCAGTCGATCAAGATTCAGGGCTCGTCGGGCTTGTCCAAGGAAGACATCGAGCGCATGAAGAAGGACGCTGAAATGAATGCGGCCGATGACGAAAAGAAGCGCGCGGAAGCTGAAGCGAAGAACATCGCCGAGCAGATGATATATACTGCAGAAAAGTCGTTGAAGGATGCAGGCGACAAGGTTCCTGCCGATATTCGCGGCGACGTCGAAGCCAAGGTCGCCGACCTCAAGAAGGTCAAAGACGGCAGCGACGCAGACGCCGTCAAAAAGGCGAGTGAAGCATTGTCCGCGTCGATGCAGAAAATCGGCGAAGCGATGATGAAAGCCCAGCAGGCGGCAGGCGCCGCGGACGGCGCAGGCAAGAAGGAGGGCGGCGATAGCGTCAAAGACGCGGAATATACTGAAAATAAGTAAAGCGGCCAACTCGTTTCCCGCGAATGGATCGCGGGAAACAGGGTGTCTACTTTCACCAAAGCAATGTCAAAAGACTATTACAAGATACTCGGAGTAGACAAGGGCGCATCGCAGGACGACATCAAAAAGGCGTTCCGCAAGCTCGCGCATGAGCATCATCCGGACAAGAAGACCGGCAATGCCGACAGGTTCAAAGAAGCCAACGAGGCATACTCCGTCCTCGGCGACGAGAACAAGCGAAAGCAATATGATACGTTCGGCTCGGCTGGGCCGGGCTTCGGGGGCGCCGGCGGTTTCAACCCGAATGACTTCGGCGGATTTGATTTCTCCGGATTCCAGGGCGGCTTCAACGGCGCGAACGGCGTCGAATTCGACCTCGGCGATATATTCGGAGATATTTTCGGCAGCGGAATGGGGGGCAGTCGCCAGAAACAAAAACGCGGCGCCGACATACAGGTAGACCTCGATATCGCCTTCGAAGAATCGATTTTTGGAGCGGAAAAGACGATCGTCTTGAATAAAGTATCGGCTTGCGCCGAATGCGCAGGTTCGGGCGTCAAAAAAGGCAGCAAGATGAAGACATGCCACACCTGCTCGGGCAAAGGCCGCGTTACCGAAGTCCGCCGATCCATCATGGGATCGTTCCAGACTACCCGGACGTGCGAAACCTGCCGCGGCGCGGGTAAAGAACCGGAAGAGAAATGCCCGGTATGCCGCGGCGCGGGCGTCACCAAGCGCAATCAGGAGATAAAGGTCAAAGTCCCCGCATCCGTCGAGAACGGCGAAATGGTGCGTCTCACCGGAGCAGGCGAAGCCGTTGCCGGGGGCCAATCGGGCGACCTCTATCTACGCCTTCACGTGAAAAAACACCCGACATTTCGCAAGGAAGGCAACAATCTCCTCACGGAGACGGCCGTAAAGCTCTCTGACGCGCTCCTGGGCGTGTCAATACCGCTCAAGACGCTCGACGGCGACATCGTCGTTAAGATCCCTGAAGGCATATCCGAAGGCGAAATCCTTCGCGTCAAAGGCAAGGGTGCTCCGACCACCGCGCGGGGCAAGGACGGCCACCGCGGCGACATTCTCGTCGTCGTCCATGTAACGATGCCGAAGAAGCTCTCCAAAGACGCGCGCAAGGCCGTCGAAGACCTGAAAAAAGAGGGAATCTAAGCTCGACCGAATCCTGCGGGAACAAATATAGCGGCCGCGGCGTAATACTTGCGGAAAGAAATACGCCAGTATTTTTGATCTTTCATATTCCATCTTCAACAACCCTCAACCAAGGACTTCACTGTGAAAGTAAGTTTCATTGCCAGGGCGTGGAAGCTGTGCCGTCCGTTCCAGGGGCCCCTGCTCTGGATAGCGACGGCGGTTTTCTGCGTTCAAGTGCTCAACCTCCTCTGTTTCTGGCTTTTTGGAAAGATCGTAGACCAGGGCACGGCCGAAGGCCGATACACCCTCGTCGCGGCCTTCTCGGCGGTGCTCGCGGCCCGATATTTCTGCGACTGGTCGAAATGGGTCGAGAACATCCGCAGAGTGACCTATCCTTTCGAGATGACGCTCTATGCGGAAGCCTTCGCCAAAGCGTTCGACGTACCCCTGTCTCTCATGGCCGAACGGCTTGCGGAGGACAGGGAGACCGTGCGCCGCGGCGCGTCCGCATTCCCAAAAATGGTACAGACGATCGTGTTCGACATACTGCCCATCGCATCCGGCATGGCCATAGCGGTCATCGGCATAGCCTGGATACAGCCCGTCCTGGGCCTCGTGCTCCTGGCAGGGTTCCTCGGATACGTCCGGCGGAACTTCGCCATAAGCAAAGGCATGCTCCCTGACGTCAAAGAGCTCGAGAGGCATAACAACGAGATCGAGCAGCGCTTCTGGGAAAGGTTCGACAATGCCCGCGAGGTCGTCCTTGCGGGCAAGCAGGGATACGAGGTGGCGTCCTTCAGGGCGGAATTCGCGAAATTCGAGGCTCGGGGCAAAAAGCTCTGGCTCAAGAGTTTCAGCGAAACGTACGCTTCGCGGGAGCCGATCTCGTTTCTGACGCTCGCCACGCTCTTCTTTCTGTCGCTCGTGTTCGCGGATGGCGGGATCATGACGAAAGGGCAGTTCCTCGTCGTCATGACGTGGTCGTTCGCCGGATTCGCTTCGATGGGCTCTATCGGATCGATCCAGCGGGACCTCCTCCAGGCCCGGGAGCAGATCGCGCGGTTCTTCGAGTATCTCGATCAATCTCCGTCCGCCAAAAAGCGGGCAGAGAGGGATAGGGGCATACGCGCGATCCCGGCCGAAGGCGACATCGTCTTCGAGAACGTCAGTTTCCGATATCCGGACATGGGCGGAGACAGGGATTACACGGTCGAGAACCTTTGCCTGATCATTCCTCACGGCAAGAATACGGTCATCGTCGGTCCTTCAGGTTCCGGAAAATCCACGCTCATCGCTCTCATCGCCGGCATCATCGAACCTGAAAAGGGGAGGATAACCGTCGGCGGACTGGACTTGCGGGACATTGACCATGATTCGTGGCTCCGGTCTCTCGGCATCGTCGAACAGCGTTTCGGCATATGGCAGGCGAGCCTCGGATATAACCTCGCCTATAGCGAAGCGGATCCGGACAAGCTCGACAGGGAATACCTGATGGGCACGCTCCGGAACGTGCGGCTGACGCATCTGTCCCCCGACGATCCGCTCGAATTCCGGATCGCCTCGAACGGCGCGAACCTCTCCGGAGGCGAGCGCCAGCGCCTGGCGATCGGGCGGGCCATCGTGCCCGGACCGGACGTGCTTCTCATGGACGAGCCAATGAGCGCTCTCGACCCCATGAACCGGAGGCTCCTCGACGACGCCATCAAAGCGGCGGTGCGAGGCCGAACGTGCATCATGAGCACTCACAATCTGGATATAGCCCGCGAAGCCGATCAGATCGTGGTCATGGAAGAGGGCAGGATCGTCGGGGCAGGCACGCATAGCGAGCTCCTCGACGAGAAGAAGGCGTGTGATATGTACTGCAATCTCATCCTCCGGTCTTCGGAGGAAGGGACGCTGCGGGTCGTCATGCGCGAAGCAGAGCGCCAGTCGGCCGGTCTCCGCGGGACGGAGAAGGCGACGGCATAGCGCAAGGAGCCCTGAAAGGGGCTCCTTTTTATTGACGGAGGGGGAGATATTGACTTTTGCCTATATATTGTGCTATAATATATTCGTAAACGCGGCACGACGCCGTACGCACATTAACTTCAAAGAAGGAGGTGTCCTATGGACCCCAAGATCCTCTGGAGCATCGCTCTGGGATCAGCCTTTCTCTGTTTCGCTCTCAACGCTTTTTGGAAAAGCAAGACCCAGAAGTCGAGCGCGGTCGCGGGATTCGTTCTGTGGCAGGCTCTCGACAACTGGATCGACCTCGCCCTCTATCCGGTCATGATCGGGTGGCTCGGCGAGATCAGGGGTTTTGCGGTCATGTTCGCCGTTACGCTGGTCGGGAATCTTCTCTACCTCGTGATCAACGGCAGGACGGAGGCCGACTGGACGCTGAGGGATACTATCCTGAAGCTTCCAGTCGTCCGCACCGTCTATGACTGGAAAATCGGCCCCCTCGCTGTCGGAAAGGCTCTCGGATTCGCCTTTTTCTCGATCAAGTTCGATTCGTTCACCGCGATCATCTACTTGTACGGGAAATCAGTCGATCTGCGAAAAGCGAAAGTCTGGATATTGTTCATTACGAGCCACGTCATCTGCAACGTCGCGTGGACTCTGTTGGTAGGAGGCTTGCTCGCTTTCGCAAAGATCTTGCTGAAAACGACCGGCTTCTGACGCGCAACCTTACAGGGTTGCGCGTTTTCTTTTGGTCCGGAAGGGCGTGCTACAATGACATACATGAATAGGATGCTTTTCTTCGTGCTCGCCGCAATGGTCTTGTCGGCCATCGGCGCCAATTTTTATACTTTCTACTACGAAAAAGACTATGATTTTCTCGTCGAGGCTCCGTGCGACGCTTCGGCGCATACATGCTTCGTAAGGGAATGCGACGACGGCGATTGCCCTCCGAACGATCTCTCGTCCTACAGAGAGTTCCACGTAAAGGCAGCCGATTTCGGATCATGCGCCGACGACACGTGCGCGGCCGAATGCGAATCGGGCAAGATGGCATGCGAGGAAAGGATATGCGATACCGCCGCCGGCGACGCCTGCTCGTCCGCAGAGTAACCTAATTTTCATGGCGACCGCGCAAAAAATAGCCTCCGACGTCCAGATTTCCACCGATACGGAACTCTCTTCGCTTATAGAGAGGCTGACCTCTGACCGACAGGCCTTCAACGATTTCATATATACGTCCCTTGAAGACGCCGCGAAAGAGCTGGCCGCGCGACACGAGGATTCAGGCATCGCTCGATACGTGGCGGATACACTGCCGGCGGGCGTGCCGGAGCCTCTGGCGAAGGCTCCGAAAGCCGTCCTCTTTCGTCAGCTCGCCACTCCGAACTACGAATTCCGCAGGTTCATAAGCATCGCAGACGCTATAGGCGATTTCGAGCCCCTGCTCTGGGAATACCATCAGGACAAATTCACGTCCAATAACGAGTGCAAAAAATCCTGGGGCAAGATGTCGTTCTATCTCGGCAAAGGCAAGAAAGGCGGCTCGAAGATCGCGCGATTCAACGTCATAGATTTCAATTCATATAACGGCAAAAAGATCGACGAGGTGAAGACGCTCTGGGGACAGAGCCTCATAGATTTCCATCACGAGCTCATCGAAAAGACCTATTCGGGCTTTCTCTTCCTGAAGCCGACCCTTTTCGACGCATCGGAGTGGTTTTCTCGATCAGGCGGCAATGCCAAAGACTATTATCGGAATTTCCTGACGCTTTTCCTTAAAAACGCTATCCTATTCGAAAACTTCATGCTCGATGAGAAGGAGATAGGGTTCACGAAGGAAGTATTCCTGCCTGCGTTCATAGAGATACTGAGATCGAGCGGCAGAAAGCCGCTTATCGTGGCACTCGAGCCGACGGACATCGAAGGCGAGGAGTTCTGGATGTGCCACCCATCCACCTCGATCGAGTATGTAAAAGGGAAGTCAGACTTGCTATAATCTGAGATCATGGACCTGAACACCTGCCTCGCCACTACGGAGAGCTACCACACGATCGCATACTATTCTCATCTCGTTCCGGTGTTCATCGCGGTTCTCCTGGGCGTCTTCGTCCTCTTCGCTTCGAGATTCTCGCTTCTCTCCAGAGTCTTCAGCATATTCGTGGGAACATTCTGTCTCTGGCTCATAGGCGACGTCATAGTCTGGACCCAGACCGACTATCATCTCGTCACGTTCTTCTGGGCGCCTCTCGATTATATAAACACCGTTTTCTATATCGCGGGCGCCTATTTCTTCGCCGTTCTCGTCAATAACGGAAACAAGATCCCCGCATGGCTCAAACTGACGTTCCTCGGGCTTTCGGTGCCGGCCTGGTGGATAACGGTGACGGGCGCGTCCATCATGGGCTTTAACCAGCCCGTATGCGAGGCTTTCAATAGCGAATTCCTTACGAACTATAAGCTCGCCATCGAATGGGCCGTCTGCATCTATATTCTGGTCTCCGGTATGGGCGCGCTCCGCAATTCCGATCGTGCTAAAAAGATACAGGTATCGGTGGTCGGCATCGCCCTGATCCTGTTCTTCGCGGTCTTCTCCGTAACCGAATACATATCGAGCCAGACCGGATATTACGAGCTGAATCTCTACAGCCTCTTCGTCCTGCCGGTGTTCCTCGCGCTCATCCTCTATACCATCACGAACCTCAAGATGTTCCAGTTGCGCCTCCTCGGCACGCAACTGCTCGTCTATGTCCTCCTGATCATGATCGGCTCGCAGTTCTTCTTCCTCGAGAACACGACGAACCAGATATTGACCATCATCACGTTCATCCTGTCGTTCTTCTTCGGCGTTACGCTCTTGAGGAATGTGAAAAAAGAGGCCGAGGCCCGCCGCAAGATCGAAAAGCTCGCCGCCGACCTCCAGAAGGCGAACACTCGCCTCGTCGAGCTCGACAAGCAGAAGACCGAGTTCATCTCGTTCGCGACGCACCAGCTGCGCAGCCCTCTGACGGCGATCAAGGGCAATACGTCGCTCATCCTCGAAGGCGATGTCGGCCCTATAGCCGAGCCGCTCCGCAACATCGTCCAGACCGTCTATTCCTCGGTCAAGACGATGATCAATGTCGTCGAAGACTACCTCAACGTATCGCGCATCGAGCTCGGCACCATGAAATACGATATGAAGGAGCTCGATTTCAAGGATATGGTGCAGGAAGTCGCGAACGAGCAGAAACCGAACATAGACGCGAAGGGCCTGGCGCTGAACGTCGTCATAGACGATTCGCAGACGTATCGCGTCAAGGCTGATCTGGACAAGTTCAAACAGGTCATCATGAACACCGTGGACAATTCCGTGAAATATACGCCAAAGGGCTCGCTCACCCTGTCGCTCGAAAAGGCGAACGGCAAGATCAGGTTCAAGGCCGCTGACACCGGCGTAGGCATCCGTCCGGACGTTCTGCCGAAGCTCTTCCAGAAATTCACCCGCGCTCCGAACGCATCGGAAGCCAACATCCACGGCACCGGCCTCGGCCTCTTCATCGCCAAAGAGATCATGAACGCCCACGGCGGTCGTATCTGGGCCGAATCGGCAGGCGAGGGCAAGGGCAGCCAGTTCTACGTGGAGTTGCCGGAGGTTAAATAGCCCTCATCAGTATCTTCTGCTAGTCTTATATCCATGGCCAAAATAGAGCCAAAACTTTTGAAAGGGTTCCGAGATTTCCTGCCCGAGCAGCAGATAGGGAGGCAGCGCATGATCGAAACCGTTAAGGCGTCATACGAATCGTTCGGCTTCGAACCGATCGAGACGCCGGCTTTGGAGTATTTGGAAACGCTCACGGGCAAATACGGCGACGAGGGCGACAAGCTCATGTATCGCTTCAAAGACAACGGCGACCGCGATGTGGCCCTTCGATACGACCTGACCATCCCTCTGGCGCGCCTCGTCGCGCAGAACGGCGACCTTAAAAGGCCGTGGAAGCGCTATCAGGTTTCGCCCGTCTGGCGTGCGGACAATCCGCAGAAGGGCCGCTACCGCGAGTTCTACCAGTGCGATGCCGACATCGTCGGTTCCGATTCGCCGCTCGCCGATGCGGAGATTTTGGCGCTTGCCGCAGGAACTTTGGCAAAGCTCGGTGTGACCGATTTCGTCGTGCGAGTGAATAGCCGGGCCATCATCAATGCTTTTTATGACTCTCTCGGCCTTTCGGCCGAAGCGAAGACCGCCGCTATCCGCGCCGTCGATAAAATGGACAAGATCGGCGCCGAAGGCGTCAAAAAAGAGCTCGGAACGGGCCTCGCGAACAACGCGGACGCGATCATCGGCTTTGCGCAGGTGTCCATTGATCCGATGAATGCTCGGGTAGACATCGCTGCGGTCGCCGAACGATTCCCGGCCATCAAAACGGCGGTCGCCGAGCTTATCTCCATCATCGAAAGCGCATCGGTACTGGCTCCGAAGGCTCGCTTCGTCATCGATTTCTCCATCGCACGCGGTCTGGACTATTACACCGGCATCATTTTCGAGACGACGCTCGCCAATGCGCCGCAATTCGGTTCCGTCCTGTCCGGCGGACGCTATGACGGCCTGATCGGCATGTTCTCGAACAAGCCTGTGCCTGCAGTGGGCGCATCGATCGGCCTCGACCGCCTCTATGCGGCTCTCGAGGAATTGAAATTGGTCGCGACGGAAAAGACCGTCGCCAAGGCGCTCATCGTCAATTTCGACGAGTCATTGCAAGCCGACTATTTGCGCCTTGCATCCGACCTCCGCGCGGCGGGCGTGAACACCGTCGTCTATTTCGATACCGCTGACATGAAGAAGCAGCTTTCATACGCGTCCGACAAGGGCATCAAATACGCCCTCATATACGGCTCTGACGAGGCCAAGGAGGGCAAGATCGTGATCAAAGATCTGGAGAAGGGGAGTCAGGAGAAGATCGCGTTCGGCGAAGTCGTTCGTTTGCTCAAAAAATAGGGGCGTTCTACACTATACCCATGTCCTTTAACGGGTATCAAAAGGCCTGTGCAGCGTTCTTCATCGCGCTTCTCGCGTTCTGGGCAGTGCTTTTCTTCGGCAGCGCGGGCGATACGACGGCAAGCAATATCTTCGTCCTCTGCTACGGTCTCATCCCGTTCTTCGGCGGCATATTCGCCCTCGCCGGATACCGAAAGTGGGGCGGCCTCTCGACCATACTCGGCAAAGCGATCCTGCTCCTCGGCTTCGGCCTCTTCCTCTGGGGTTGCGGCGAGATCACTTATGCGTACTACAACATATTTCTCCAGGTAGAGATCCCGTATCCGTCCATTGCCGACATATTCTTCGCTCCGTCGGTCTTTTTCTATACCCTCGGCGCCATATATCTGTCGGTGACGACGGGCATCGGTATGAGCCTCAAGAGCAAAAAGGGTCGGGCATTCGCCATCATCATGCCATTCATCATCGGCGCCATCGCGTATTATATTCTGATCATCGTAGGGAAGGGCGGGCTCCTGATATCGGACAGCAACAATGCATTAAAGACCCTGCTCGATATAGCATACCCTTTGGGAGACATCGTCAGCCTCTCGGTGTCCGTCGTGGTCGCAGGGCTTTCGTTCAAGTACCTGGGCGGGCGCTATAGATACGACGTCGTGCTCATCCTGGCCGGGCTCGCCGCCATGTTCGTCGCCGATTCGATATTCTCTTATACAACGACCGTGGGCACGGCATATAACGGCGATATCGGAGACCTGGCATTTACGGTCGCGGTATTCCTCCTGACATGCGGATTGCTCGGATTCAATAAGATCAAGAGCGAGATCGCGCCGGCGGATTAACGGGCTTTTCCCGGCCGTTTTTGCTACTATTTTCTCATGTCTCTCCCTAAGAAAACCCTCCTTTCGGGCGTAAAGCCGACCGGAAGGCCTCATATCGGCAACTATTTCGGCGCGATGAAGCAGTTCGTGGATCTTTTGAATACAGGAAAATACGACTGCTATTTCATGATCGCCGACTATCACGCGCTTAACTTCATCCAGAACGGCGCGACTATGCGCGAGAACATCATCGAGCTCGCCATAGACTATCTCGCTATCGGCCTCGATCCGAAAAAGGCGGTCTTGTTCAAGCAGTCGGACGTTTCGGCGCATACCGAACTCGCATGGATATTCGATACCATAACGACCATGCCGTACCTCATGCGCGCGCATGCGTTCAAGGACGCCGAGGCGAAAGACAAGGAGATCTCCGTCGGCACGTTCAACTATCCGATGCTCATGGCGGCGGACATCCTTTTGTACGGCACTGACATCGTTCCGGTCGGCTCTGACCAGAAGCAGCATGTCGAATATGCCCGCGATACGGCCCAGAAATTCAACAATATCTTCTGCCAGGGCGCAGAACCGACGTTCAAACTGCCGACCGACATGATCATCGAGAGCGTAAAGACCGTTCCCGGCACCGACGGCCGCAAGATGTCGAAGTCATACGGCAATACCATCAGCCTGTTCGCTACGGATGAAGAGATACAGAAAGCCGTCATGTCCATTGTCACCGATTCTTCCGGCGGCGTGCCCATGAACGTCCGCGCCATCCACGAATTGATCCGCGATAAAGACTATTTGGACAAGCTCTATGGCGACAATGCCGGCAAGTACAAGGCGCTCAAGGACGCTCTGGTCAAAGACCTCCAGGATTTCATCAGGCCCATGCGCGAACGCCGCGAGAAGATAGCGAAGAATCGCAAGAAGGTTGTGAAGATTTTGGAAAAGGGCGCAAAGCAGGCGAGGAAGAGGGCGGAGGGGATGATGGAGAGGGTGAGGGTGAGCGTAGGTGTTACACTCTGAAGGCCAGAAAGCTGTCGATACTTGGTTAGCGGAAATATAAAATATTCAAGAAAAAGCCGATAACTCTGCAAAATAGAGTTATCGGCTCGAATTAACTAGACTCGCGGCTGATTCCTCTCGAGGATCGCAAGCATTCTCTGGAGTTCCACTTGAAGCAGCCCCTTTTCGCGATGGGAAAGAGATCGTTTGAGCTCGTTCCACACGAATTCAGGCGCGACAGCGTCATCGCAATCGACCAAATCCCGGAAACGATTCTGACCATAACGTTTCCGTTGACTTTTTGTCAGGCTACGTCCTGCCATTTTCTCACACAAGGCAACTTCTTCGGTCGATAGACTGCCTGAGATCGCCTCGCGAATAAGAGTATCTTTCTGACGCTTTGTGAGTGTCAGAGTTGGATACTTGTTCAATATCGCCTCGATGAATTCGGGGGATAAAAAGCTGTGTCCGGTCCCTACAAGATGGTCGAGGACGGTTTGAGCGATTTGTTCATTCTCTGCAGCGATGCCTAGGGAAAAGACATGCCGATCTTCCTTGCCGCCGAAATCTTCACAGAGATAACGTAGAATATCCGGCTTGTCTTTAGAGTACTCAATGAGCTCGTCGAGAATTCCCCATTGGCTGGCGCCGATGCAGCATACGGCTTTCCAAAGAGGGTCGATCTCGGAATCGGAGAGGGTCTTCTTGATTTCATGACTGGTCCGCTCCAGATCAGAGTGCCTTTGGAAGCAGAGCTGCACCTGACAACAATACAGGGGTTCTTTTTCTTTAGTTGCCATTTTTGCGGCCGCATATAGATCGCCCGTAAGAGCAAATAGACCGGCAAGAGAAGGTTTTTTAGGTT
This sequence comes from Candidatus Paceibacterota bacterium, assembly GCA_035546035.1. Classification (NCBI taxonomy): domain Bacteria; kingdom Bacillati; phylum Minisyncoccota; species Minisyncoccota bacterium. The sequence continues at coordinate 32,494 of DASZXC010000001.1, read as the reverse complement.
CTTCAACAACAAGTCTTTCGATCGAAGGTAGTTTTTTCATGGTTCAAATTCTGTGCTTCTTCTATCATATTTATGATGAAAAGTCAATTATTGCCCTGCAATAATTTTAGAGATATTATCTAATTAACCAACGACCCGGCTGACACCCGGCGAGGAATAGGCGGTAGAAGAGAAGAGTTATAAACCAGGGTGGCACCGCGAGATTCGCGCCAAACGGCATGAAATCGCCCCTGCGAGTCTGATATCAGATTCGTGAAGGGGTCTTTTATTTTTATATGAAAATCTCAATCCCAACCAACAAAGTCATCGAGCATGCAGGCCAAGACGTCATGGTCCGCGGCTTCGTGCACGCTCTCCGCGCGCAGTCCAAGATCGCATTCATCGTCATCCGCGACATCAACGGCACCATCCAGGGCGTCGTAGGCAAAGAGTCGCCTGCATTCGATACGGCGAAATCTCTGAATGTCGAATCGGTCGTCGAGATACATGGCTTGGCCAAAAAAGCCGACCAGGCTCCGGGCGGCGTCGAGATCGAGGTCAAAGATATCGTCGTCCTTTCAGCCGCCGCTCCCGAACTGCCGATCCCTGTCGTCACTAAAAAGGGCGGGGAAGAGACCGAGGCGCCGATCCGCTTCGACTATCGCTGGATCGATCTTCGCAAGCCGGAAAAGGCCCAGATATTCAAAGTCTGGACCGAGCTCGAGCGCGGCTTCAGGCAGTATTGGCTCGACAACGATTTCCTCCAGATATATCCGCCGTCATTCATGAACACGCCGTCGGAAACAGGCGCGCAGGTCTTCGAAGTAAAGTACTTCAAGGGCAAGGCATACCTCGCCCAGTCGCCCCAGTTCTACAAGCAAATGGGTATCGCATCCGGTTTCGAGCGCGTCTTCATGGTCGCTCCGGTATTCCGCGCCGAAGAATCGTTCACCACGCGCCACTTGACCGAATTCACCGGCTGGGACTTTGAAATGGCATATATCGAGTCGCATCACGACCTCATGGATACGGAGGAAAAAATGCTCGTTTCGGGCTTTACGGCAGTGAAAAAGGCATTCCCGAATCTGGCCATAGAAATCCCGACCACGCCATTCCCGCGCATTCCTATGGTCGAGGCGAAAAAGATCCTCAAAGAGCGCGGCGTCGAATCGGGCGAAGAGCATGACCTTTCGCCGGAGGAAGAGCGCGCGATCTGCGACTATGTAAAGGAAAAGCACGGCCACGATTTCGTATTCATCACCGACTACCACAAATCCAAGAGCGCCTTCTATCACATGCGCCACGAAGAGGGCAGCGAGCATGGCCCTGACCGATCGAAGCGCGCGGATCTTTTGTATCGCGGCATCGAGGTAACGACATTGGCCCAGCGCGAGCATCGCGTAGACATCCTCGAAAAGCAGGCTTTGGACAAAGGCATGAGCCTCGAAGCGCTCAAAGACTACATCAATTTCTTCCGCTATGGCTGTCCTCCGCACGGCGGAGCAGGCATCGGCCCGGCGCGCCTCATCATGAAGATGCTCGACCTTCCGAACGTTCGCGAAGCGACCTATTTGCCGCGCGACGTGAAGCGCTTGAATCCATAATCGCGCCGAGACGTATGTCCTTCACCGTCAAACAGCAGCATTTCGAAGGCCCGCTCGAGCTTCTCCTCGATCTGATAGAGAAGCGCAAATTATTCGTGAACGACGTATCGCTCGCGAAAGTCGCCGACGACTATATCGCATACGTGCACGATCTGGGCGAATTCCCGGTCGCCGAGGGCGCGCAATTTGTCCTTGTCGCTTCTACACTGCTGCTCATCAAATCGAAATCGCTCCTGCCGCAGCTGACATTAACGACCGAGGAGCAGGCGTCGATAGACGACCTGAACCGCCGTCTGAAGATATACGAGCGCATGCGCGAAGTGTCGGGCAAATTACGGCCGATATTCGGCAAAAACGTGCTCTTTGCCCGAGGCGAACGAAAGTTAGACGCTGTTTTTTCGCCCGACGCCGATATGACTATCGCGAACCTGTTCGCCGCCGCCGGTCGCGTGCTCGCCAACCTGCCGAAACGCGAATTTCTGCCGAAAGTCGTCGTGGACAAGGTCATCAGCCTCGAAGAGATGATCGGCAACCTGACCAAGCGCGTGGTCGAGAGCCTACGCATGAGCTTCCGCGAATTCAGCGGGCATGCGGGCAAAACCGCAGAGAATCAGGCCAAAAAAGTCGACGTCATCGTATCGTTCCTCGCCATGCTCGAATTGGTCAAGCAAGGCATCATAAACGTCACCCAGGAGCGCCATTTCGACGACATACAGATGGAAACCGGCCAGAGCGTTGGCGTGCCGAAATACTAGCGATATACTCTACCTATGGAATCCGCTCCCGCACCGCTCACACTTGAGACCAAGCTCGAAGCCCTGCTCTTCTGGAAAGGCGAGCCGATAATCCTAAAAAAGGCCGCGGCCATGCTCGATTGCGCGCCTGAGGAGCTCGAAACTGCTTTGACGGCCTTGGAAACCGGCCTCGCGGGGCGAGGACTTCGAGTCATCCGCAATGGCGACGAAATAGAGATGCGCACGGCTCCGGAAGTCGGCACGATCATCGAAAAGCTGACCAAAGACGAGCTCATGCGCGACCTGGGCAAAGCCGGACTCGAGACGCTGTCAATCATTCTGTACAAAGGCCCGGTCAAGCGATCAGAGATCGATTACATCCGCGGCGTGAACTCTTCGTTCATCTTGCGTAACCTGCTCATCCGCGGCCTTATCGAGCGCATCGCCGAGACCAGCGGCAGGAACGGGCAACCAGGCCAGGGCAGGGGCTATTCATACAAGCCGTCCATAGACCTGCTCGCGCACCTCGGCGTCGCCAAAATCGAAGACCTCCCGGATTTCGCAAAAGTAAAAGCCGAGCTCCAGGCTTTCGCCGACGAAGAGGCTGCTGCTGACAAAGCGTCGGCCGAATCCGCCCCATCGCATGAATCCTAAACGCGCCGCCGTATCCGAACTCTGCCTTTTGGCGCTCGTCGCGGCGCTGTTTTTGTGGTGGATATACCCGGCGCCCTTGCCGATCCCGAAAGAGCCCTTGATTGCCACGTCCACGACGACGGTCCAGGAGCTCTTGTTCCCGTATACGCCGGTCGAGGCGGCCTCGGCATTCGTCTATGACGCCCGCGACGACAAGGCTCTCTATGCCAAAGACCCTGACGGAGAGCGGCCCCTCGCATCACTGACGAAACTGATGTCGGCTCTGACGGCTTCGAATATCGTCCCTGAATCGGTTTCGGTGCGCATAACGCCTGATGATATCAGGGAAGAGGGCGACAGCGGCCTCTATGTCGGCGAAGAATGGCATATCCGCGACATCGTGGACTTCAGCCTCGTCACGTCGTCAAATGACGGCATCCGGGCGGTGGCACGAACGGCCGGAACCCAGATTTCCGCCACGGCCACCGACCCCATAGGTCTTTTCGTAGCGCAGATGAATGCCAACGCGCGATCGATCGGCCTCGCCGACATGCGATTCTCTAATCAGTCCGGCCTCGACATAGACAAGACGACGTCGGGCGCATACGGATCGGCCCGCGACGTCGCGCTCCTGGTGGATCACATCATGAAAACGGACCGGCACCTGATCGAAGCGACCGCGCTCCAAAAGACGATGATATCCTCGGAGAACTATCCTCACGCCGCAGTGAACACCGACCTGGCTATACCGAATGTGCCGAATCTCATCGGATCGAAGACCGGCTATACCGATCTGTCAGGCGGGAACGTGGTCGTGGCATTCAATGCGGGCCTGAACCATCCGATCATTATATCGGTTCTCGGATCCTCATATGACGGCAGGTTCAAAGACCTGGAAAACCTCGTAAAATCAACGATTTCTTATCTTAACGCGAAAGTGCTTGACAAATAGAACAGGGGGTGCTATACTTATACCAGACTAAGCTATTTGAAGACGCCGCTCGCGGAACGCCAAAAAGAGACAGAGACATGTCTTCGTTCCGTATTCCGAGCCGTCCCTCCCAATAAGCGAGTCGGGTTACTGTGGTAGCGACCGCGCCAAGCGCGAAGCCTCCAGAGTCCGGTGCGTCACACGCCCCGCCGATCGATCGAGCTCCCGGCATCCGCCGCGCGCTCTCCAATCTGCGCCCGAAGCGAGTAACCGAGTTATCCTTCTCGGCCAAACCTTCTAGACTATGCCTCCTGGATCTTAATCCCGGAGGCTTTCTTTTTGCACACATGCGCGACCGGCCGCGCACAGACGCGTGATATCATGAGCAGATGCGCAAGAATCGGATGGATACGCGGCTCCTCGTAGCGATCGGGCTCCTCATCGTCGCCGGGTTTCTTATATTCTTATCGGCCTCGCTCGGGCTCCTCGCGCGCGACTCGGCCCATTTTGGTTCGATCGCTTTTAAACAAATATTTTTCGGACTCGTGCCGGGCCTCCTTGCCCTCTATGCGTTTTCGCGCATAGACCATATGCATTGGAGGAAAGTCTCGTTCTGGCTCTTCCTGTTCGCCATCGTCCTTAACGTCGCCATCTTCATACCGGGCCTGGGATTAAGGCACGGCGGCGCGGTCCGATGGCTTATCATCGGCCCGTTTTCGCTCCAGGTATCAGAGGTCCTGAAGATCGCAGCCGTCATGTATTTCGCCGCATGGCTTTCCTTCGTCAAAGACAAGGCGTCCGATTTTAAAAAAGGATTCATTCCGCTCTGCTTCATGCTCTTCGTGACGGGGGTCCTGTGCCTCCTCCAGCCCGATACCGACACGTATCTGATCATCGCTTCGGCATTGGTCGCCATGTTCATCGCCGCAGGGGGCAAGTGGCGGCACATCGCGTCTCTCGGCGCCGCGGGAGCGATCGGTCTGACATTGCTGGCGTTCTCGCGGCCGTACGTCATGGCGCGCATACAGACGTTCTTCGATCCGAGCGGCGCGACCCAGGCGGCGGGATATCAGATCAACCAGTCGCTCATCGCCATAGGATCGGGGGGCATCGCCGGCCGCGGCTTCGGCCAGAGCATCCAGAAATTCAACTATCTTCCTGAACCGGTGGGGGATTCGATATTCGCCGTGGCGGCGGAAGAATTCGGCCTGATTGGCGGGCTGGTATTGCTCGGCCTCTATGTGTTCTTCGCGCTGCGCACGCTGAAAGTCGCCCTGACCGCGGAGAACCAGTTCGGCACGCTGTTGGCGGTCGGCATAGCGACGTTCATCATCGTCCAGTCGTTCACGAACATAGGCGCGATGGCGGGCGTCTTGCCGCTCTCCGGCGTGCCGCTGCTGTTCGTATCGCAGGGCGGTACCGCATTGCTGTTCGTGTTGGCGGAATCCGGCATTCTTTTGAATATTTCGAGAACGGCACGTTTGAGGCGCTAAAGCTGTGATAAAATAACCGCAATTCTAAAACCATGAAAATCCTGCTTACGGGAGGCGGCACGGGAGGGCATTTCTATCCCATCATCGCCATAGCGCAGTCAATCAGGGCGATAGCGAAGACGGAGAAGCTCATCGACGCTTCTTTGTATTACATGGCGCCGTCGCAGTACGACGAGCGCGCCCTGTTCGAGAACGGCATCATATTCGAGCGCTCGTATGCGGGCAAAGTGCGCCGCTATTTCTCGCTCTGGAATATCACCGACGCGCTCAAGACCGCCGTCGGCGTCATGAAAGCCGTCGCCCGCGTCTGGCAGATATATCCCGACGTTGTCTTCGGCAAGGGCGGCTATGTGTCGTTCCCGGTGCTTTTCGCCGCGCGCGTCTTGGGCATTCCCGTCGTCATCCATGAATCGGATTCGCACCCCGGCCGCGTGAATCTGTGGGCAGGGAAGTTCGCGAAAAGAATCGCCCTGTCGTACAAGGAAGCCGCCGCATATTTTCCCGCGGACAAGGTCGCTTTCACCGGGAATCCGGTGCGAAAGGAGATCGCCGAGCCAATCCGCGAAGGCGCCCGCGAATATCTGAAGCTCGAGGATACCATTCCGACGATTTTGATCTTGGGCGGCTCGCAGGGCTCGCAGAGGATAAACGAGGCCATCATCGGCATCCTCCCTGATCTGGTCAAAAGATATTACGTCATCCACCAGACGGGTAAAGACAACATAGACGAGATGACCAACACGTCGCGCGTCATTCTGAACGAAAGCATCCACCGCGACCGATACAAGCCGTTCGCGTACCTGAACGCGCTGGCGCTGCGCATGGCCGCAGGCGCTTCGTCGCTGATCATCTCGCGCGCAGGCTCGACCATATTCGAGATCGCGCTTTGGAAAGCGCCGGCGATCATCATTCCGATCCCGGAAGAGATCAGCCACGACCAGACGTCGAACGCGTTCGCCTATGCTGCGGCGGGAGGATGTTCGGTCATAGAAGAGGTGAACCTGACGCCGCACGTATTGGCGGCAGAGATCGAGCGCATCATAGACAAGCCCGAAGTCGCTGACGCCATGCGCGCCGGCGCCGAATCGTTCGCCCATCGCGACGCGGCCGATAAGATCGCCCGCGAGATCATAGATATCGCTTTGACGCACTCCAAATAAGTTCGCGAGGCGGTTTTCGCAGTCCAAAATAGCTCAGATCGGACACCGCGGTGTGCTATAATGTGCCTATGATCTCAGGAATCAGAGCCTTTTTCAGAGCTAATTTCGGATGCAAGGGCGGCTTTGGGTCAAAGAACGGCTCCAAAATAGTCACTCGCTTCGCGCCTTCGCCGACGGGGCTTCTCCACGCAGGCAACTATCGCACGGCGGTCTTTTCATACCTCTATGCCCGCCAGAACGGCGGCAAGTTCATACTCCGCATCGAAGATACCGACGCGGCCCGATCGAAAAAACAATACGAGGACAATATCATCGAAAGCCTGGCATGGCTCGGCCTCGAATACGACGCGACGTACCGCCAGTCAGAGAGGGGAGAGCTGTACCGCGAATACCTGGAGAAACTGATCGCGGAGGGGAAGGCGTATGTTTCAAGCGCCGAGAACGAAACCGCCCGCGCCGCCAAGAGCGAGAATCCCGGCCCGCGCAACGCAGTGATCCGCTTCAAAAACCCGAACAAAAAAGTCCGCTTCCACGACCTGATCAGGGGCGACATCGAATTCGACACGACCGACCTCGGCGATTTCGTCATCGCCAAGAGCGTCACGGAGCCTATCTTTCATTTCGCGGTCATACTCGACGACTATCTGATGGGCATAACGCACGTGGTGCGCGGCGAGGACCACATTTCGAATACGCCGCGGCAGATTTTGCTCATAGAAGCTCTCGGCGCGCCTGTGCCGACGTATGCGCACCTGCCGCTCGTCCTCGCCCACGACCGATCGAAGCTTTCTAAGCGCCACGGAGCGAAGCCGATCACCTATTACCGCGACCTCGGATACCTGCCGGACGCGCTCCTCAATTACATGGCGCTCCTCGGCTGGAATCCGGGCACCGAGCAGGAGATATTCGACCGCGCCGGCCTCGTCAAAGCATTCGATCTGTCGAAAGTCCAGAAAGGCGGCGCGATCTTCAACGAAGAGAAGCTCCGCTGGGTCAATAAAGAGCATATAAAGCGCATGGCGCCGGCGGCTTTCGCGGCGGAGATAAAGCGGCGCGTCGAATCGTCCGATCGGGCCAAAGACCTGCATTGGAACATCACGGCGTCCATGGCGGAGAAGATCGCGCCTGTACTCATGGAGCGCGCGAGCGCGTTCAGCGACATAGACGCGTCCATAAATGCGCAGGACCTCGATTACTATTTCGCCGAGCCGACGTATGACGCATTATCGCTGAAATGGAAAGACGATGCCGACCTGGCGCCGGCGACAAGGCACCTCGACTACATAAAAGCGGCCCTGACCTCTCTGCCCGACAAGAAATGGAATGAGGAGGGGATCAAGGCCGCGATATGGCCGTATGCGGAGAAAGAGGGCAGGGGCAATGTCCTCTGGCCCTTCCGCTATGCCCTTTCCGGAAAAGACCGATCGCCCAACCCCTTCACCCTCGCTTCGATATTAGGCAAACAAGCCGTCCTCAAACGTATTGAAGAGGCGCTGGGGCTTATACGCAAGAGCGCCGATGCCAAAACACAGCTTCCGTAATATAAAAACCGCGAGCATCGCCGTGGCGTTCTGCGCCGCGTTTTTGTTCTTATGCATAGAGACGGCTTCGCCCGCGTCCGCAGCCGATTCTGCCGACGACATACGCGCGAAGATCACCGAGAACAATCAGAAGATCCAGGACCTCCAGAAGCAGATAGACCAGTACTCGACGCTCCTCAATTCGACATCCAAGGAAGCCCAGACGCTCTCAAGCGCCCTTAAGACGCTCGAATTGACCCAGAAGAAGCTTGAGACGAACTTGGCCCTGACGAGCCAGAAGATATCGAAGACCAGCCTGACCCTGAAGCAGCTCGACGACGATATCGAGGACACGGAGATCAAGATCGCCGCGACATCGAAAGCCATCGCCGAATCCATCCGCGACACCGCGTTCGCCGAATCGCAGTCGCCGATCGAGAACCTGCTCAACAACAAGAACATCTCGGCGACCTGGGACTACGTGAACGCCGTCCAGAGCCTCCGGACCAAGGTCAAAGACCGCTATGACGACTTGAGCGACCTGAACGAGCTCTTGAATGCCAAGCAGGACGAAGCATTGGGCGAGCAGTCGAAATTGAAGTCATACCAGAAGGATCTGGCAGGCCAGCAGCAGACGGTGCTGGCGACGAAGGACGAGAAGTCCAAGCTTTTGACTGCGACGGCGGGCAAAGAGGCGGAATACAAGAAGATACTGGCGGACAAGATCGCCGAGCGCGAGACGTATGAAAAGGAGCTCTTCAGCTATGAGTCGCAATTGAAGGTGACGCTCGACCCGAATGCGGTTCCCGACGCCAAGGCCGGCATCCTGACCTGGCCTTTGGACAGCATCCGCATCACCCAGTACTTCGGCAAGACCGTCGCGGCCAAGCGCCTTTACGTGTCCGGCACCCATGGCGGCATAGACCTAGCCGCCTCTATCGGAACTCCGGTAAAGGCCGCATTGTCGGGCACCGTCGCCGATACGGAGCCTCTGAAATACAAGAGCGGCTGTCAGTACGGCAAATATGTGCTCATCAGGCATCCGAACGGCCTTTCGACCATATACGGCCACCTGTCGGTCGTATCGGTAAAGCCGGGGGATACGGTCATAACAGGGGATGTGATCGGGTATAGCGGCGACACCGGCTATGCCACCGGCCCGCACCTACATTTCGGCGTATACGCGAGCGAAGGCATCCGCGTCGTGGACTCGTCGGCCCTCGGGTCAAAGACCTGCGCAGGCATAAAGACCGTCGCTGCGCCGACGAACGCATATCTGGACCCGATGGCATATCTGCCGAAGCTCTAGGGCGCAGGGCGTGATATAATTTAGCCATGATCAAGTACGTCATCCTTGCGCTCATCGTGATCATCGTTTTGAGCTTTTTCGGCTACGATCTGCGCGCTATCATCGACGCTCCGCTGACCCAGAACAACCTCCATTACGCATGGGGCGGCATTACGACCGTCTGGAACTATATAAAGGGACCGCTCCTGTATCTTTATAACAACATCTTCCTCGGCATCCTCTGGCAGGCCTTTTTGCATAACCTGGGCCGCATAGACGCGGGCGCTCCGACCGAATTGCAGAGCGCCGGACAACGTCTGATGAATGCAGGCGATCAGGGATATCAACCGTTGGGACAGTAACTTTCACAAAAATGCAGAACGTCGAACCGACTATTCAGACAATAATTGGACTTTTTTGCACCCTGATAGCGGGTATCCTGCTTGGCGCGGCCATAAGCTCGCACATCGAATGGGAAATCGTAGCGTCTCTTTCTCATGCGTTCATCGCGATCAGCGCCGTCATAGGTCTCAGCCAGGTATTCATGACGCATAAAGACATCGCCCAAAGGAAAGCGCGAGAGACGATTGAGATGGCTATGTCTCAAATCAGATTCTATCGAGAAGTGGTCATAGGGACCTCAAACGATCTCGAAGTCGCCCTTCGTACCGGCGGCAGGACGCTTATCTGTAACATAACGCCCAAAACGGCGTATGATTTTAGCGTAGAGGGTTTTGCCGCCTTGAGATCAGACACGGCTTTCATGTCAGCTTACGAGCACTATAGAAAGGAAAGGAGCGTATACAGAGAGGTTGCCTCGCACCAGCTCGAGCTGCTTAACGCATTAGAAGAATTCTCCATAAACGTCATCACATACAATCTTCGCGATATTGCCGCAATGGAGTCGATTAAAAACCTCATGGTAGAGACGATAGAGGAGAATGCTTTTGCTCTTTTTGCTTTTGTAAACCAGGGCGACAACTTTAGCTATCTAAACGAACTCTATAGGGCATGGAAGAGGCCCGTTCAGTTCTCATAGCGAGATTCTCGAAGAATCCTTTATTTGTATACATATTGCCGAAAAGATATATTGTGCGACATGGCTATATAGATTCCCCCTGCCTTGTATAAAGGCACGCTTCGTGTAGAGTTTGTCTAGAAACCTCAAAGCTCCCCACAACCTCTTCTGCCTATGAATACTCTGACCGCTCCTAAGGCTCCGACGGAGTCCATAGATTGGCATCTCTACTGCCGGAATACCAGGAACAAGCCTCCGTCCGACCTGGCCAGGTCTTCCCTCGCCCTGTCGAAGCGGACGCGCCCGTGCCCGCACGTTCTGGAGCTGGGTCCTGGATCCTGCGCCGATGCCCGGTTCTTCCTCGAGAACGGCGCCGACACGGTCACCGCCGTAGACGCGTCTACGGCCGTAAGGCCGTATGCGTCCGCTCTAGCGAACGAGTTCCTCGGCCGATTCATGCTCCAGCCGGTCCTCTTCCGCGATTTCGGTTTCGATGACGGCCCATACGACCTGATCTTCGCTCAGCATTCGCTCCAGTACCATGGAACCGAAGGCTTCGATAGTCTCGTCGGGCGCATCATCGGATCGTTGGCTCCAGGCGGCGTATTCGCCGCGACCTTCATCGGGACGGACCATTTCGTGAAGAAATTCTGGTCTGACCTCGCCTTCTCTTCGAGAGTGGACGTCGAGCGGCGGCTTGCGAGCCTCCGTATCGTCGACGTCCGCGAACAGAGGGAGATGAAATACGCTCACGAATGCCAGGGCCTGGTCAATCACTTCATCGTGATGGCGACAAGGCCCTGATAGCCAAAAGCCCGCACATCCTTTATCGGATATGCGGGCTTCTGTTTTGCCGCTTAGCTTCGAGCGATCTCCTTCTGGTACTTCTTCCAGCACTTCGAGGAGCTCTTCCATGGATCGAGGCCGAACTTCTCGTAGAGGTGCTTGCCGTAGGCAAGGTTGCCGTCAATGGTGTAGATGTCGAGGCCGAGGGATTCGGCGGTGTCTTCGTGATAATAGGTGTTGATCTGCATCACGCCGACGTCGTCTTTGTTCACCTTACCCCTGATGACGTTGCCGTCCGAGCCGAACTGCCTGAAGGTCGATTCGCAGCGCGCGACTTCGGCCAGTATAGGCGTATCCTTGAAGTAATCGCGGACGTAGGCTTCGGTAGAGAGCGTAGAGAGAGGTCGTTCGATCGAAGCGGTCGTAGTTGCTTCCGGTGCCGTGCCGCCCGTCGAGACGAAAGCGGTAGCGAGCATGAGGAGGCTGGTCGTAAGCTCGATCATAAGTTGTTTAGGTTCAAAGTCTTTAATTCAGTGCCTTATCGGCTTGCGCCTTTGAAAGCAGAGCCTTAAAAACAAATCACCAGAGGTGAACTCTGATGTAGGTCTATTATAGCACCTCTAAACCTGATTGTCAAGCATGAAAGACGGGCCTGTTTTAGGCCTAGTATTGACTAAAAAGGGGTCTTGGGCTATATTTATGGCCTTAGTAAATACATCCCAGTTTAGCCATGGCAACAAAGAAATCAGCCGGAACGACAAAAAACGGGCGCGATTCAAACCCGCGCTACCTCGGCGTGAAGCTCTACGCGGGCGAAGTCGCTAAAGTAGGCTCTATCATCATCCGCCAGGAGGGCCTCAATACCCTTCCGGGCAAGAATACGGCCCTCGGCAAGGACTACACTATCTACGCTACCGCCGAAGGCAGGATCAAGAACTCCACGAAGCGCATGCTCGGCTTCAACGGCAGGACGAAGGTTAAGAACGTCGTTCACGTTCAGTAGCCGGGAGAGGCCCCCGCATACAAATAAAAACACCCCAGGGCTTGGCGGGGTGTTTTTATTTGTATGCGGGGGCCTATTTCGCGCTGACCTTCAATGTGAACGTCGCTGATTTGCCCTGCACTTTGATGTCTACGGCGTGCTCCCCTACCGCCTTGATAGGCTTATCGAGGACGATGAATTCAGGGAGGATATCTACGCCGGTCTTCTCTTTGACCAAAGGAGCGATCTCGGCGGCATGAAGGCCGGCGAAGAGATGGCCCTTGTCGTTCGCCTCGAGGGCGACTTCGACGACCTGGTCGTGGATGGACTTGAGGTTTTTGGCGAGAAGGTCTTCCTTGACCTTTTTCTCCGCTGCTTCCTGCTTTTTGACGAGCTCGACGCGCTTCATGACGCCGGCAGTCGCGACTTCTGCTACGCCCTGCGGAATGAGGCTGTTCAACGCGAAGCCGTCGGCGACGGTCTTCACGTCGTGCTTCTTCCCTACGCCCTTTACGTCTTTGGTGAGTACTATCTTCATATGCGTGCTGTGTTTGGTATTAGGTCTTTGATGTTAGCCTATGGCTCCTTCGAAAGCAACTCGACGGCTTTGTCCATCTGCGGGTCGCGGTTGGCCTTGATATCGGCATCGGTGAGCTCTACGACATAGTCGGGGGTGATGCCGAGCTTGGATATCGAATTGCCGTTCGGGGTAAGCCATTTAGCGATGGTGACCTTGAGCGACGTGTCAGGGGTGAGGTTGACCAATTCCTGGACGGAGCCCTTGCCGAAGGTCTTAGTTCCGACCAATGTCGCCTTTCCGTTTTCAGACAGGGCGCCGGAAAGGATCTCCGAAGCCGACGCAGAGCCGCCGTCGACCAGGATGACGAGCTTCAATCTGTCGGTGAATATATTGTAGCCCTTGCTCCTGTAGACCGATTCTTCCTGGCCCCTGCCGAACTCTTCGCGCACGACAACTTTGCCTGACGGAAGGAACCACGACGCCATGTCTATGGCCGCGTCGAGATATCCGCCCGGATTGCCGCGGAGGTCGATGATCAATTTGTGCGAGCCGGAGTCTACGAATTCCTTGAGAGCGTTCCTGAAGAGGTATGCGGAGTCTTCGCTGAAGCTATAGAGCGATATGACGAATATGCCGTCTTTGCGCAGGCCCGTGCCGCCGTTCGAGCCGCCCGCTGACGCGGTCTCGTCCTTGGTATCGGTCCTGACGGTCGGCATGTCTATCTTCGCCCTCGTGATGGTGACGTCTATAGGATTCTTGACGCCTTCGCGGCCGAGGGTCAGATGCACCTGGGTGCCGGCCTTGCCGCGGATGAGGCTCACCGCCCTGTCGGTCGTCATATCGGTGGCGATCTCGTCGTTGATCTTCAAGATGAAGTCGCCTGCCTTTACCCCCGCCTTCTCTGCGGGAGAGTCTTTGATCGGGGCGACGACGGCCAGATGCCCGTTCCTAATGCCGACTTCCATGCCGACGCCCTCGAATTTGCCCGCGATCTCGGACGCGAACATCTGCGACTCTGCCGGCGGGAAGAATACGGTATATGGATCGCCGAGCGACGCCGTCATGCCTTCGATGGCGCCGTAGACCCTGTCCTGGTCCGAAGTCGAAGTACCCGCGTACTTTTCATTGATGATATTCCAGGCTTTCCAGAACGGAGCGAAGTCTACGCTCGAAGGCTTGGCCTCGTCCTTGTTAGAAAGCTCGGTGACAAGCGATTCGTGATTCAGAGATACGCTTCCCTCTCTCCATCCGAAAAAGAAGGCGATGACGACGGCAGTAAGGAATATCGAGGCGAGCGAAAGCTTCTTGGATTGGTTCATGGCGGAGATTATAGCATGGTATCATTAATCGCATGGTTAATACCTATACGTACAAGAAGGTCTCGTGGGTTGACCTGGAGAATCCGACCCGAGACGAGGTCCGCGACCTCATGCAGAAGTACGATATACATCCTCTGGCGGCCGAAGAGCTCCTTCTCCCGACGACGCGGTCGAAAGTGGACCGCTATCCCGACTTCATCTATCTGATCCTCCACTTCCCTGCCTGGAAGCATTCGCACAAAGAGACGAGCCAGGAGATCGATTTCATCATCGGCAAGGACTACATCGTCACGGCGCGATACGACGGCATCGACCCTCTCCATAAATTCGCCAAGATGTTCGAAGTCAATTCGGTTCTGGACCGGAACGGCCTGATCGGCGAGCATGCGGGCTACATGTTCTATTACATGATGCGCGAGTTCTACCATTCCCTTTCTGACGAATTGGAATCGGTGCGTGACGCTCTCGAAGAGATAGAGAAAAAGACGTTCGGCGGCGAGGAGCGCGCCATGGTATTCGAGCTTTCGAATACGTCGCGGGAATTGCTGGCGTTCAAGCACGTGACGGCGCTCCACGAAGAGGTCCTGCGGTCGTTCGATGCCGCCGCCAAGTCTTTCTTCGGCGCCGAGTTCGCTCATTACGTCGAGGCGACGCAGAGCGAATGCCTCAAGGTCGTGAAGACCGTCCAAAGCCTCTATGAATCGCTCCGCGAATTGCGCCAGACGAACGATTCGCTCATGGAGACCAAGCAGAACAAGAGCATCATGACGCTTACGGGCATCACATTCATCATGTCGCTCATCGGCATCGTCATCGCTTTGTTCGAAGTGGATTTCAAGCATTCTCCTATCATCGGCATGCCGAACGACTTCTGGATATTCACCGGCCTGATCGCCGCCCTCGGCATCGGATTCGCGGCCGTATTGGCTCATAAGAAGTGGCTCTAATCTATGACCGAGATTCACCTGACCAATACCATGACGGGCCGTAAAGAGGCGTTTAAGGCCTCCAAAAGGGCTTTGTGGGGGCTCGGAAAGCCTCTGGTCGGCATGTACCATTGCGGGCCGACGGTCTATAACTATGCCCATATCGGCAACCTGCGCGCATACGTATTCGCCGATACGCTGAAAAGGCTTTTCAAAGCGTCGGGATACAGCGTGAAGCAGGTCATCAACATCACCGACGTCGGCCATCTGACAAGTGACGCCGACACGGGCGAAGACAAAATGGAGAAAGCGAAGGCGCGCGAGCACAAATCCGCATGGGATATCGCGAAATTCTATACCGATGCGTTCTTCGGCGATCTCGCAGCATTGAACGTAGATGTGAGCGGGACGAAATTCCCGCGGGCGACCGATTTCATCAAAGAGCAGATCGCATTGGTGAAGACGCTCGAGCGCAAAGGATTCACCTATCGCACGTCCGACGGCATATATTTCGATACATTCAGGTTTTCCGGCTACGGCAAGCTCGGCAAAGTGGACGTGAAAGGCCTCCGCGAAGGCGAGCGCATCGGCGTGAACGAAGAGAAGAAGAATGCGACGGATTTTGCCCTATGGAAATTCTCCCTGAGGGCAGGCACAGAGAGTGCCGGCAAACGAGATATGGAATGGAAATCTCCGTGGGGCGTCGGATTCCCCGGCTGGCACATCGAATGCTCGGCGATGGCGGCTTCCCTGCTTGGTACCCCGGTAGATATCCATACGGGCGGCATCGACCATATCCCGGTCCATCACAACAACGAGATCGCGCAGTCGGAAGCGGCGACCGGCCATGAATTCGCGCGCGTCTGGATGCATTCGGCATTCGTGAATATAGACGGAGGCAAGATGGCGAAGTCCGAAGGCAATTTCATCACCCTGCAGACGCTCGCAGAGCGCGGATATTCGCCGATGGCATACCGATATTTTTTGCTCGGCGCGCGATACTCGACGCCGATGAATTTTACGTGGGATGCGCTGGCGGCGGCCGCGACAGCGTACGGGCGATTACAGACGGCTCTTCATGAATTGCCGGAGGGAGGCCGGGCTTCGAACGAATATTGGAATCGAGCGGTCGCATTCGTGGCTGACGATCTGGATACGCCGAAAGCGCTCGCGCTGTGCTGGGACGCGCTGAAGGACGACAAGCTCTCTCCTGCCGACAAGAAGGCCACCCTGGCAAAAATAGACTCTCTTTTGGGTATCA
Source organism: Candidatus Paceibacterota bacterium (assembly GCA_035546035.1). Classification (NCBI taxonomy): domain Bacteria; kingdom Bacillati; phylum Minisyncoccota; species Minisyncoccota bacterium. The sequence continues at coordinate 16,340 of DASZXC010000001.1, read as the reverse complement.
TGCGCGATGAGACGGCGACGGAAGGAACGGCATTGCCTGCCGACGTCGAAAGACTAGCGAACGAACGCGCCGCCGCCCGCACAGCAAAAGACTGGGCAAAGTCAGACGCCCTGCGCGACGAGATCGCGAAGCTTGGATATGAAGTGAAGGATACCCCGGAGGGACAGAAGGTGTCTAAACGATAGTTTGACCTAAACTATATCAAGGTCTCCTGCTTGCGCCCGATAAGAGCGTTTTTAATGGTCTCGGCATCGGAATATTCTAATTCGGTACCGGTCGAAAGACCGCGCCCCAGGATAGAGACTTTCAATTTATGCGCGTTCACGATCGGCGCGATGTAATTTTCGACGAATTCGCGCGTATTTTCGCCTTCGCTGTTCAAGGATAACGCCAGAATGACTTCTTTCAACCCTGCTTTTACGCGGCGTTCGACCGCCAAAATCAATTCTTTCGTGCGGATCTTCGATTCAGGGTCTTTTTCGACGAGCGAAAGCGTATTGCCGAGCACGAAATAATAGCCCTGATAGACCTTGCTCTTCTCTATCGCATCCAGATCGACGTCTTTGGCTACGATCATGAGGGACTCCTTGTCGCGAGAGCCGTCGCGGCATACGGCGCATAGGCGGTCGGTCTGATGGATGTTCTTATGATCGAAGAAACGATAGCACGAGGTACATACCGTCACGCGCGCTGCCAATTCAGTGATCTCTTTGGCAAGAGCAGAACGATAGCCTTCGGACGTAGCGAGCAGGAAATACACAAAGCGCTTGGCCTGCCGCGGGCCGATGCCGGGAAATTGCTTGAACAGGTCGTGAAGGCGGTTGAGGTGGTCCATGTGCGCCTATTATATCAGGCTAGAACGTCCCGCCTCCATCAACATGAACGAAGTCGCCGAAGTCGGCCTTCTCGACGGACATGAACGTGGATTTGTCGGAGTCGAAGACCAAAGCGACTTCGCCGGTCGGGCCGTTTCGGTGCTTTTCGATCAGGATAGTGGTCTCGCGCGATCGGGCCTGCTCCCCGCTCTCGTCTTTCTCGCGATGGATGAACATGACGACGTCGGCGTCCTGCTCGATCGAACCGGAATCGCGGAGGTCAGAGAGGCGCGGCTTGCCGCCGCGGGATTCGACGGCGCGGTTCAGCTGGGACAATGCGATGACGGGCACGTCGAGGTCGCGGGCCAGGTTTTTCAAGCCGCGCGATATCTCGGTCACCTGCTGGACGACGTTGTCGGAATTGATCGACTGCACCGGCGTCATGAGCTGGAGATAGTCCACGATGATGAGGCCGAGGGATTTCTCTGATTTGAGGCGCCGGGCGATGGCGCGCATCTTCAATATATTGTTGCCTGGCTGGTCATCTATAAATATAGGAGCCTTGGCGAGCTTGGCCATGGCGTCGCGGATACTCGTAAAGTCTTTGTCTATGGAAAGGTTCTTGCCGGTGCGCAGTTTCCATGCGTCCACGCGGGCCTCGGCGGCGAGCATGCGGTCTACGAGCTGTTGGGAGCTCATTTCCAAGGAGAATATGCCGACCGGGATATTGTGCTCGACGGCGGCTTTGCGGGCGATATCGAGGGCGAGCGACGTCTTGCCCATCGAAGGTCGCGCCGCGAGGATGATGAGGTCTGATTTCTGAAAGCCGGACAATTTATTGTCGAGAGCCTTGAAGCCCGTCGGCACGCCGCGCAGCTCGTCGGACGAGCCGTGAAGGCGTTCGAGGCGCTCCCATGCTTCGCCGAGAGTGTCTTTGAGCTCGGTGAACTTGTGCGAACCGACCGAATTGGTGACGTCGAAGAGATGCTTCTCGGCGGTGTCTATGATCTCTTCGAGCTCGCCGCGCTCTTCGAACGACAGGTTCGTGATGTTCTCGCCCGCGGTGATGAGGCGGCGCATCATGCTCTTCTTTTGGACGATCTGCGCGTAATGGCGGGCATTCGATGCCGACGGCACCAATTGGACGAGCTCTGACAAGTACGAGGCGCCGCCGACGCGGTCGAGCTCGCCCTTGTCTTTAAGACGCGTCGAGAGCGAGAGGAGGTCTATCGGCTCGCCCTTCTGCATCAATTCCGTCATGGCCCGCCAGATGACGCGGTGCTTGTCCGAATAGAAGTCGTCTTCGCGGACGATGTCGTTCACGTCGTGGATCGCTTCAGGACGCAGGCATACGGAGCCGAGGAGCGCCTGTTCGGCCTCGAGCGACTGCGGCGGGATGCGGATGTGATCTCCTTTGCGCTGCATAGTGTAGAGACATTGTACTACGCGACGGCCGAGCGGCTATGGCTGCAGGTCTTTATAACATGTGACTAATCTGGGGACTGAGTCATTCCCTCACGAGCGGCAACCGGATAGTGAACGTCGCGCCCTTCCCTACGCCTTCCGAACTGACATATATGGCGCCGTCGTGGCGCTCGAATATCTCTTTAGCCATGAAGAGGCCGATGCCCATGCCTTCGGTGTCGGCGGCCTTGGCTTCCTTGCTGCGCCAGAACTTATTGAAAAGCTTCGAAACATCGTCCTTGGCGATGCCGATGCCGCTGTCGGCGACATTCAGATATATGTCCGAATTATCGTGAGAAGCCGCTATGGAGACCTTGCCGCTTGCAGGCGTATACGTGATGGCATTATCCACGATGATCTGCAAAGCGAACAGCATGCGGCGCTTGTCGGCGCTCGCAAAGAACGTCTTTGGCGGACAATCGAGAGCCAGCGATATGTTTTTATCGGCGATGCGCTGTTTGACGTTCGCCAGAACCGACTGGATGAGTTCGGCGATGTCGACGACTTCGAATTCATAGTAATACGTGGATTCATTAGTATTTCGAAGGCTCACGAGCATGTCGGTGAGCGCGACCAGGTTTTCGTTCGCGCTCTCGATCTCGCCGATAGACTCGTCCTGGATCTTCTTTCGCAACGCTTCCGCCGCCCATTTGATGCGGGTCAACGGCGTCCTGAACTTGTGCGTCACGACGGTGATGAATTCATATTTCAATATCTCGAGGTCGCGCATCCTCTCCCAGACATATCCGGCAAAAAGGACGATGACGAGCGCAGACGCGAGAGGCGCGATCCAGCTCGGAAGCGCCGGATACGCGGCAGTGAGAGCTCCTTGGCCCGCATATGCCGAAACGATGAACAATGCGGTGCCGAAGACGAAGAGCGCGTACGCGAGAGCCTTCCGCGCAGCGACCCTGATATTCATGATGTCATAGCGCAGGGTTCCGTACGCCAGAGGCGCGATGAAGAAGTTGAACGGAATCGAATATATCGGATCGAAGGGAATGTCGTATGCCAAAAGAAAGCTTGTCGCGCCCAGAGGAAAGCCGATCAGGATGGCGGCGATGTAATACGAGAGACGGTTCTTGTGCGCCGCATCGGCCATGCGATACGCCTTGAACAGCATGCGGATGACGACCGAAAAACCGGCGGCGAAATAGACGACGAGGAGCCAGAACAGATGCCCGGCTTGGTAATAGCTCGGAAAATAGAGTTTCGGCACGGAATCGAGCAGATACGAAGCCGGATATAACAGATATGTGACAAGAAGCGCGATCCCGGCCGCATAGAACGCGACTATGGTGCGAAAGTATTCCTTTTCCCTTTCTATCGTCGCCGCTATCCAATGGATCGTGAATGCTACGACGAATATGATGGAAAGAGAAAGGCTGAATATCGCCCTCGCCGCGTCGCCTTCCGGCGTCGCCGTGCCTATGACGTACGAGACCTGGTATATGCCGACCGCGAGGCAGAGCAGAAGGAACATCACGTGCGACGTTTTGCGCGAGCTCTTCAGATAGACCAGGATGCCGAATATGGTCGTGACGAGAAAAAAGAACGTGTACGAGATATCGGCGATGAGGAGCGGCGCGTTTGCGAACATGTTAGAAGGGTTTAGTTGCGGCTGGGATTTTTGCGGGCAATAGCCTTTTTTACGGCTTCTTTTATATGAGAGACTCCCATGCCGTAATGCTCGATCAGCTCTTCCGGCTTGCCGGACTGGCCGAATCTGTCGTGCACGCCGATGAATTCGATCGGCATCGGCGCATGCGCGGCCAGGCATTCGGCGACGGCCGATCCCATGCCGCCCATGATCTGATGCTCTTCGACCGTAACGACCGCGCCTGCGGATCTAGCGAGGCGAACGACCGTCTCTGCATCGAGAGGCTTTATGGTCGCAAGGTTCACGACCGTAACGCCGATCTTTTCTTTTTCCAATTCTTTTGCGGCGAGAAGAGCCTTATGAACGAGAGCGCCTGTAGCCACAATGGCGGCGTCAGGCTTTCCTGCCACTGGTTCGAAGAATATGCGCGCCTTCCCTATTTCAAATGACGTCTCTTCGGTCGTCATGATAGGAGTCTTTTCGCGGGCCAGGCGTATATATGCGGGCTTGCCTGCTTTCGCCAGAGCGAGCGTGGCTTTCTTCGCTTCGATCGAATCGCACGGCGAGACGACCATCATGTTGGGCATGGCGCGCATGAGCGCCATGTCTTCGATGGCCTGATGCGTGCCGCCGTCGGGACCGACGGAAACGCCTGCATGGGAACCGACGACGATGACGGGCCGGTCATTATATGCGACGGTCGTGCGAATCTGCTCCCAATTCCTGCCCGGCGAGAACATCGCATATGACGTGACGAAGGGAATCTTCCCCATCGCCGCCATGCCGGACGCGACCGTCGGCAGGTTCTGCTCGGCGACGCCGGCTTCGACGAAGCGTTTCGGGAATTTGTCTTTGAACAAGTGCATCTGCGTAGACTCTGTCAGATCGGCGCAGAGGCCGACGACGCGCTCGTCTCTTTCGCCCGCGGCCAAAAGGCCTTCGCCGAAGCCCTTGCGGATCGGAGCCTGCTCGACGCCTGCGTCGAAGACCTTCGGATTCAGCTTTTCGGAGCGGGAGATCATAAGATTTATTCGTGCTCGCTTCTTATCTTCCCTTCCAGAGTACGAAGCTCGCGCAAAGCCATTTCAGCTTCCTCTTTTTTCGGCGGCTTGCCGTGCCATTCGTATTTGCGCTCGAATTCGGCGACGCCTTTGCCCGGAATAGTGTGCGCGACGATACAGACGGGTTTTTCGAATATAGTCTTGGCCTCTTCGAATGCGCGAGCAATCTCGCTGACGTCATGGCCGTCTATCTCGATCACGTGCCAGTTGAACGTGATGTATTTATCGGCGAAAGGCTCGAGCGGCATGATGTCCTCGGTGTATCCGTCTATCTGGATATTATTCCTATCCACGATGGCAACCAGATTGTTCAGCTTTTCCTTGCCCGCGAGCATGATCCCCTCCCAGGTATTGCCTTCGTCGTGCTCGCCGTCGGACATAAGGCAATAGATGCGGCGCGATGACGACTTGCCGTTGTCTATCCTGTCAGCCAACGCTATGCCGACCGCCTGCGAAAGGCCGGAGCCGAGCGGTCCTGACGAAGTCTCGAGCATCGGCAGATATTCGCGGTGCGGATGACCCTGCAGACGCGAGCCGAACTTACGGAGCGTTTTCAGCTCGTCGACGGGAAAATATCCGGCATGGGCCATCGCGGCGTAGAGCACCGGGCAGATATGGCCGTTCGATAGGACGACGCGGTCGCGGTCGGGCCAGGCAGGATTTTTCGGATCGTGCCGAAGTGCATGGAAATAGAGCGCGGCGAAAATATCCGCCATGCCGAGAGGCCCGGCCGTGTGCCCTGAGCCCGCTTCGACGAGCATGGAGATGATCGACTCGCGGATGTCGTTCGCTTTGAGCTCGATCTCCTTTATTTTTTGATGCGAAAGGGGCATAGGGGTCAGGCTAAAGCGCCTGGAACTCCTTTAGTGTACCAAGAAAATCATCGGCATCGAATAGGGCGCTGCCCACAACCAGGCGATCCGCTCCGGCGTCGATGAAAAGCGGAGCCGTGTCTAGGCTTACCGCCCCGTCAACGGCCACGGGAAGGGCCGGATATGCGGTTTTAAGGGCCTTTACGAGCTCGATCGAGCGCGGATCGTGCGGTTGGCCTTGGTAGCCGATCTTGGATATGCCCATAACCTGTACGAAGTGGATGTTTTCAGCGATGCCCTTGATCGAAGCGGCGGTCGCGGTCGCGTCGCCGGACGAGCTAGACGCCATAGATAGCGCGATGCCGAGCTCGACGTCGAATGGCCCGAGCTCTTCGGAATGCTTGCCGAAGTCTTTGATGATAGACGCCAGCTCTTCGTCGGAGACGGAAGCTTTATGGACGATGAGGCGCGCGGCGCCGGCAGATATGAAGTCGGGTATCTTCTCGTATGCGCCGCGCGCCATGATATCGAACTCGAAATCTATTTCGTCCCAGTGCGGCAAGGCTTTCTCCTGGCTCACCATATCGGCGAATATCTGATCGCTCGGATATCCGTCCTGCGTTGCGGAGCCTTTCAGGTATGGCCAGGTGCGGCTCGGCACGTACGCGCCGTCGCAGACGTCTATCTGTACCGACGGAACGTGGCCGGCGACGATATCGAGCTTCTCTTCGAGCTCTTCATATGACTTCGGAAGGATCGCGGGAATTATTTCTGCCATAAAGATTACTGCGCGATATTGAAAAGCTTTTGGATGCGGCGCTTATGGCGCTCGTCTCCGGAGAAGGGCGTCTCGAGCCAGAGCGTGACCGCATTCAGCGCGTCGGGCGCGGAAACGAACCTCGCGCCGAGCGATAGGACGTTAGCGTCGTTATGCTCGCGCGAGAGCTTCACGATGTCCATGTTGCCGCCGTAATAGACGGCCGCGCGGACGCCGTAGAACTTGTTCGCGCATATCGCTTCGCCCTGCCCTGAGCCGCCGATGACGATGCCCTTGGCGTCGGACGGATGGCGCGATATCTCTTTGGCGACGAGAGAGATGAAATCCGGGTAGTCGTCGCCCGGCTCGAATTTGGAAGCGCCCAGATCGCGCACCTCATGCCCCGCTATCGAAAGCCGCTCGGCAAGGTATCGCTTGAGCTCGAATCCGGCGTGATCTGATGCGAGGAAGATTTTCATATGCTTCGTGCCGCCTACGCCTGGGCCGCCTTCACGACGTGCTCGACGAGCGTATTCGTATACCCCCATTCGTTATCGTACCATCCGAGGACCTTCACCAGATCGCCTCCGATGACGCGGGTGAATTTGAGGTCGGCGATGGATGCGTGCGGATTGCCGAGGATATCCGACGAGACGAGCTCTTCTTCGGTGACGGCGAAGACTTTGTCCCAGCGCGCCGTACGCGCCGCTTTTTTCAGAATGACATTGACCTCTTCGGCCGTCGTCGGCCGCTTTGAGACGAAGGTGATGTCCACGATCGAACCGGCGACGACGGGAACGCGGATAGAAATGCCGTCGAATTTGCCCGAGAGCTGGGTCAGCGCTTTAGTAGTGGCGATAGCCGCGCCCGTAGACGACGGCACGATGTTCATGGCGGCTGCCCTGCCCTCGCGCCAGTCTTTTCTATTCGGCCCGTCGACGATGCCTTGGCTGGCTGTGTATCCATGGACAGTATTCAAAACGGCTTTCTCGACGCCGATCGCTTCGTCCAGGATCGCGAGCAGAGGCGATCCGGCATTCGTCGTGCACGATGCGTTCGACGATATGGCACAGACCTTCAACCTCTCTTCGTTCACGCCCATGAGGACGGTCTCGCCTTGTGCGGACGAAGCCGTGCCGTCAGCGTTCGATTTTGCGGGAGCGGTGATGACCACGCGGCGAGCTCCGGCGTCGAGATGCGCCTTGGCCTTGTCATAGGTGACGAAAAGGCCCGTAGATTCGACGACGACGTCTATGTTCATCTTTGCCCACGGCAGTTGGGACGGCTCTTTGACGCTTAAATACATGACCTTCGCGCGCCGTCCGTCGGGCATTCCGACGACGAGGTACGGGTCGGTCCCTTCGATCGGCTCGACTTCGAACGGAGATTTGCGATAGACCGTGTCGTACTGGAGGAGATATGCCATGTTCTTTATGTCGCCCAGGTCGTTTACCGCGACGACTTCGATGTTTTCCCTTTCGCGCGCGACTTTGAGAAAAGCTCGGCCGATCCTACCGAATCCGTTTATGGCGACCCTGATTTTTTTCTTTTGGAACATGCGTATGGAGTTATGGAATAAAGTATAGCACTAGAATTACGGCGTCGTAGACGAAGCCGTATTGTCTGCATCATCGCCGCTATCAGCCGCCGTCACGACAGGCACAGACTGATCCGGAGTCGAAGTAGCGTCGTTCACAGATGGCTCATCTGGCGTCGAAGTAGCGGTTTCAGTCATCGGCGGCGTCGAGACCGTCGTCGTGCCTTCATTGACCGACGACGGCTGAACGGCCTGCGGCTCGCCAGATCCCGCGTCAGAACCGGACGGCACGAGGCTTCCCGAAACGCCCGGCGCAGGAGCCTCGACCGGAGGCGTGGACGAAGCCGTGATCAGAGGGCATTCGCCCGGCTGGGTACGGGTCTGGCCGCCCGCGATCTGGAGACAATATGGATCGCCTGTGAGCTGATCATAGAGCGTGATGCCCGATCGCTTTTCGGCCGAACCGACGGTCAGCGCGCCGACGGAAGCCGAGTCTATCGTCGCATCCTTGATGTACGCGATATTCGCCGTGAAGGTCTCGACGACCGCATTCGCTATGTATGCGATGCCGTTCTGGAGCTTGAGGCCCGCATTCGAAAGGAATGAGACGAGAGACTCTTCGAACGACGTCATAGCCGTGCCCGCGCCCGAAGACCAGGCGATCGCCTGCGAAGTCGTGCCCGTCGTCGCCGAAGCGATGCGTGCCGCCAAATCAGCGATGGCGTTATTAGCGGCGGTCACGTCGCTCTGGAGCTGGGCGATATTCGCCGTATTCGCGTTCACGCGGGTATCGATATCGTCCATCCTATTCGCCATCTCCTGAACGCCCGCCAATATGAAGGTCGAGAGCTTATATACGTCCACCCCCTTTCCGCCCGCAGCCAACACTTCAGCAGGAGCCTCTTCGGCGATAAGGCCGAGGCGGAGCGGAGCGGAATCGGATTCCTGGTTATAGCGGTACGTCGCGACGCCGAGCGTGCGCAATTTCGCGAGCATCGAAAGCTTGGCCGCATCGTCGAGGTATTCGATTCCCTTCTTCGCGTCGCGCGTCGAGATATTCACGAACGACGTCGCGGCGATGTCGCCCATGACCTGGAGCTTGTACGTCGGAGAAGTCGTGCCGATGCCGATATTGCCCGACGCGTCTATAGAGAACTGATCCTGATTCACATGCTGTTTCGCTGTCACGAAGACATTGATCGTGCCGTGATCGGAAGGCCCGCCGCTCCAGGATTCGAGGGCCGTGCCGACAGACTCCTCCGAACCCACAGCCTTTTTGCCGATGCCCGGCTCGGACGAGACCGCGATGCGGTCGCCGATGGCGATAGCTCCGGCCTCGCCGTTGATCTTGACCGGGACGCGGCCCGACAACGCCACCGGCCTCGTCGTTGATGCGCCTACCATCGCAGGGTCCGCGCCGCCGAGCGTCATGCCCGGATCGGTCGAAACGGCTCCGAATATGCCGGAACCGCCCTGCACGGCCTTGACGAGCTTCAAAGGGTTGATCGGATCGAGAGACACGATATCGCCCGCCTCTATGGATATATCTTCAGCCGCATAGTTTTCGGCGACGTCGTAGTTTCCGGTGTTCGCGGCGGTGTAGTAGAGATTGCCCGTAGTGGTACCACACGCGAGCGTCGCGACTCCAGCGCCCTTGGAGAAACAAGCGGAACCCGAGACCGTGAGAGTCGAGAGAGGCGTCGTGGTCCCGATGCCGAGATTGCCGGCGCTATTGAGCCTCATCTTCTCTGATCCGTTGGTCTCGAAGATCAGCTGGGCGCCCTGCGACGTCAGCACGCCGATCGCCGCATTCGGCGTCGCGACGCCGAGGGGACTTCCCGCTTCGTAGAATTCGACCTTCGCCGTATTGTTGCCGCCGGCGGTATCGATCTTCAGCGAGTTATTCTTGGCTATCGAGTTATTGAAGTCGCCGATATAAATCGACGCGGCGGAGGCGCCGGAATTGGTGACGACGAGGTTCCCCATCGGAGTCGTGCTACCGATACCGACGTTTCCCGATCCGTCTATGACGAGGCGCGCCGTGCCGCCAGACACGCTCTCGTCCCTGATAGCGAAGCCGGTATTGCTTACTCCCGGAATAGATCCGTTGATGGTAAACGTATGGTTGCCCGATGCCGCCGCTTCCAGGCGGATAGCCGGAGTGCCCATGGCCGCGTATATATCGAGGAGATTCTGCGGGGTGGTCGTGCCGATGCCCAGGTTTCCAGCATTAGTTATGATCGCCTTGAGGCTGTCGTTTCCGCCTGATCCGGTCGAGAATTTAAGGCTTCCCGTAGCGTTCTGGGTCGCCAGGATCAGGTTTCCGCCCGACGACGAGCCGGACGCCCGGAGAACCACGTCGTTCGGCACGGAGATGCTCGAATAATGGGTCGCGAGCAGGGCCAGGCCCAAAACTGCCTTCTGCGTCTTCACGTCATAGAGCGATAGCTGCGGCGATACCGAGCCCGTCGTGTTTCCTATGACCGAGACTCCGTCGCCCACCTGCGATACCTGGAGCGTCAGAGAGGTGTTGAACGAGCCGCTCGGCGACGTGGTGCCGATCATGACGGCGCCGCCCGCGTCGATCCTCATGCGCTCGTTCAACGCGCCGGATGCGAGCTGGGCGGTATTGAACACGATGCGTCCGCCGGTCGTCTGGTCAGGCGCGCCGGCGATGCTCGACACGATGTCGCTCGAATTGAGGAGAGCCGGGAAAGAAGACCTGAATTCGAGGGTCTGAGAATCCGATCCGAGATCCGAGCTGCCGAGGATGAGCGTCGCGCCGCCCGACGTTGAATTGACTTCGAGCTTGGACCGAGGCGAGCTCGTGCCGATGCCGACGTTGCCGGTCGGGCTGATGACGAATCGATAGCCGCCGTTGCATCCCGCGCCGGAGGTTCGGTCGTAAATGCCGAAATACCCTGCGCCGGGACAGCTTCCAGAGCCGGTGCTATAGAGGAGGAAATCACGGCCGGCGACGCTTCTCGATATGAGGTCGATGCCGGCGCCCGAAGCGCTTCCATCTGCTCCGTAAACGTCGATCTGATGGTCAGAGTTATCGGTGACCGTGAGCTTGGCAGTGGTCGTGGTCGTGCCGATGCCTACGTTATCGGCAGAAGCGGTCAATCGCACGACCGCGCCGTCATCGGTCCAGCCGCCCGCCGACGCCGCCGAGAAGCTCTGGTACGATACGCAGTCGTTCGAGTATTGAAGCGTTGCGCCGCTCTGGCGGAAACAGCCCGACGTCGTATCGCCCGACGTCGAGAGGCGGATCACGCCGCCGTTGCCGACATGGAGCTTGTCCTGCGGCGTCGTGGTGCCGATGCCGAGATTGCCGTTCGAAACGATCGAAATGGCAGGGTTAAGCGACGCGGTCGAAATATCGAACCTCCCTCCCGTCTCGATGATGCGATAATCGAAATCCTCGACGGAGTCGCTGAAATCTATGAATCCGCCCGCGGAGCCGTAAAGCTGCATGCCTGAAAAGGAGCCGCTCCCTCCCATGTGCACTCCCGGCGCCGAAGGAGAGCTTGGCATAGCCGTGACGACCTGAAGGCCGGAGACGGGCGTCGTCGTGCCGATGCCGACGTTGCCCGTCGACTGCGCGATCGTAATGTCGTTCGTATTGTTCCTGCCTATAAAGACGTAGTCATCTGCAGCGTTCATGACGGACAAGCGCGCGCTATTAGTGCTGAGATAGCCGATCTTGCCCAGCGATCCGGCGGCATTGGCCGAAAATCCTATGTACGGCCTGCCCTGCGTGCCGTTGGTCTCGAGGCGCAGGACTTCGGTCGAGGTCGTGTCATTAGTAGATACGTCCAAGCGCGTGGCAGGCGTCGTCGTGCCGATGCCGAGGTTGCCTGTAGACGCCAGGTACGCGCTCGGCGCGCCGCTGACCGAGCTTCCCCACAAGCCAATGCCGGGAGCTCCGTTAGAATATCCTCCGATCGCTCCGAAGTTGCTCGAGTTGTTGCCGTAGCGCGTCACGATCGCGCTGCCCGACACCGCGGTCGACATCGTCTCGCCACTAATGCTCTCAAGCACGTTGAGCGTTCCGTTCGCGAGATTCCTACTAATGCTCAACGCTGCGTAAGGCGTAGTGGTGCCTATGCCGACGTTGCCATTGGTCGAGACCGTGAAATATCGCGTAGCCGGATTGTTCCCGTTCTGAATGAAGAAGGCGTTCTGATTCGAGGCGTTGTTGTCGGTAAGGAGCTGCCATAGGTTGGTAGTATCGATCCTCAAGTTAACGCCCGCCTGGCCATTCGAGCCTGAAGAAGCCTTGACGGTCAGATAATTCGCGCTCGAATTCAGCGTGTCGTTGAAGACGAGCTCGTTAGTGCCGTTCACCACGTCGAACCTCGTATAGGGCGAGCTCGTTCCGATGCCGAAGTTGCCGCCCGACGTGAAGCGAGCCTGCTCGGTAAGGGCGGTGTCGCCAGTGTTTACCCTGGTGCTGAAAGCAAGGGCTCCGCGGCCGTTTCCATTGCCGTTCTCGAGGAGACCCTTTATCGCCGCCTGCGGCTTGTTCGTGCCGCTGTCATTTATAGCCGAGAACAATACCGCGCCGCCTGCGCCGGCCGAATTGCTTGCGCCGGTGATATTGATGGCACCGGTCTGGGCTCCGGCATCGGTCAGGGCAGACGTAAGCTGTCCGGCGCCGTAGACCTGAAGCTGTGCCTGGGGCGTCGAGGTGCCGATGCCGGCATTGCCTGTGTTCGTGTTCACGAAGAATCGACTGTTATTCGACGAATCGGTGAGATCGAACATCTCCTGGACGCCGCCCGCAGATCGTATCTTCCAGCCCGTAAGCGAGCCTCCCGTCGAATTGACCCTGATGACGTCGTTGTATTGCAGAGGAAAATCGACGAATGAGAGCGTTCCTCCGTTGCCCGCGCCCCCGGCGCTGACGACGAGCTTGGAAAGCGCCGACGTCGTGCCGACGGTCACGTTGCCGCCGTTCCTGTTCAAGACCAGGGTCTTCGAAGCCGTGCCCGACTGGACGGCGTTCACGAAGCCGTAGTCGCCGCCCGTGTTATAGCCGACGCGGAGGCCTGCGGAATCCGGTTGAGGGTCTTCGGTCGTGCCGTCGCCGTAAAAAATGGCATTGCCCTTTACGCCGAGCTTGGTAAGAGGCGTCGTGGTGCCTACGCCGACGTTGCCGGCATAATTAATGGTCACGCCGGTCGCCTGGGTGCCCGAAAGCGAACCCGCAAGGAAGAGGTTCGTAGCGCTGTTGCCGCCCGGGCCCCAGTTGCTCGTGGCGTCGCCCACCGCCCTGATCTGCGCCTTGAGCCCCGTCACCTGCGGATCGAGGGAGTAGAAGTCGAGGCTGCCGACGAGGTTTCCGTTTCCGGACGGACCGCCGTGAGCGCCGTTCGTGATGCGGATAGCCGGTCCGTCCGCGCCGCTTCCTGAAACAGCCGAAGAGACCTCGAGCTTGGTTTGAGGAGACGTAGTGCCAAGACCGACGTTGCCGGCGGAGTTGATAGTGAGGTCATTCCTTGTGGCGGAGCCGTTCGTATACGCGAACGATGTCCCGAAGAACTGGAACGGCGCATAGTTCGTCCTCGCGGCATTAAGGGATTCGACCAGGGATCCGTTACCGGCAGACTGGGTGCCGAGACGGAGCGTATCGAAATTAGCACCTGATTCGATCGCGGCCGAACCGCCAAAGATATCGAGCTTCGCCGCCGGCGTCGTCGTGCCGATGCCGACGTTCCCTGTCATACCGGCGATGAGAGCGCTTGTCCTGATTTCCATCGCGGTAAGAGCGGTATCTGCGTCGTTAGTAGCCTTTATGACTACCGCGCCTGCAAGGTTAAATGCGGTATCGACCTTGAAGTTCATATCCGTTCCCGCACGGACCTGAAGCTTCGTGTTCGGTGACGATGTGCCGATACCGAAGTTACCGTTCGCGAGGATCGTCGCCGCGAGGCTGCCGTAATTAGCCGCCGTATCGATGCTCGTGCCCGCGTGATTGACGTAGAAATCGATGTTGGCCGGAGCGGAGATGAGCGTCTCCCCGTTCGCGGCGCTATTGGTCTTCGATCGGAGGCCGAAGAGCGCGGTCTCCAGCCTATTCGAGATGAAGTCGAAAGCCTGCGCCGAAAAGCCGGCGAACGTATTGTTCGCCGTTCCGTTCGGATTGGTGTTGCGAACGGTGAGCGCATAGTTCTGGTCGACGTTGCGATCGAAATACCCCGCATTCACGAACGCACCCACACCCGCGGACGTGGAATTCGAGACTGACAGCTGAGCGAACGGAGACGTGGTGCCTATGCCGACGTTGCCCCCGTACGGGTTAATGGACATAGAGAAGGCAGTGGTGTCGGAGACGGACTGGATGAAAGGCCTATTAGCCGTAGCATCGTGGCCCAGGGCTAGTCCGAGGTTGCCTCCGCCGCCGTTGGTGAAGATGCCTGCTCCCGAAAGGACGTTGGTTATGCCCGTGGAGCTACCGCCGTTGGTGACTGTGAGCTTGGCAGTGGGCGTAGTGGAGCCGACTCCGATATTCCCTGTCGAGGTTACGGTAACCTTCGGGCTGTTGTTCGTCTCCAGCTGGAGGCTCTGCGCATCGTTCGTTCCGAGGACCGCGGTGGCGCCGAAGGAATTGCCGTTCTGCTGGAAGAAGGTTCCAGAGAGCCCGGCGGTGCCGGTCGCTATAACGGCGCCCGACGGATCTACGGCGAGGAACGAGCCGGCCGCAGTCGCGAGAGGAGCGAGGGTCAGGGTTCCCGTGGCAGTGAGATTGCCGCCGATATAGGCGGAGCCTCCGAGAGAGAGCCGCGCGAACGGAGACGTGGTGCCGATGCCTACCTCGCCGGTGGTCTTAACGACCATGGCCGACGCGGCCTTGGCCGATCCTCCGCCAAGATACAGATCGACCGCGCCATTCGCGCCGCCGTTCTCTCCCGATAAGGTGAAGATAGACGCGGCTGTCGTGTCTACCAGCAGAGCGAGCTGCTTGCTCGACGCCTGCTTGACATCGGCATTCGTGGAGACTCCGATGAATGCAGGGGTCTGGGTAACTCCCGTAGCATCGCCCGAAGCCGTATAGAGGCCGAAATTCGATATAGCGCTTCCGCTATGGCCGTAGAAGAAAGCCCTCGGGAAAGCGGCGAGATTCGAAGCGTCCGCGCCGACGAACTCGACGTTCGTTCCGCGAGCGACGCTTGTGATCGAGTTTATCCTTCCTGCGACTTGAAGCGGTGCGTTAGGCGTAGTCGTTCCTATGCCGAGGTTGCCGACCGATGTGAGCACCGCGCTCGGCGAAGCCGCGCCGTTCACGAAGAACGAGAGGCCGTACCCCGCTCCTCCGGCAATGGCCATATTCGCGGGCGAAGCCGTAGGGATCCATTTGCCTTCGGAGCCTATGAAGCCCTTGTCTATCCCATTCTGACGGAACGCCAGACCTGCGCCGCGCGCAGACGTCGAGTTCACGACAATGTCATAGTTCGACGTGCCGCTGTCAGTCGTAAGAGGAATGCCTGTCATCGTCGGCGATGACGTGCCCAGACCGACGCTACCCTCGACGATGAGGCCGTTAGTCGGCGCGGCAGCATTATAGAAGGTCGATCCTATAGCGGCCTTGCCTGATACGCCGAGGGTGTTGCCGTTATTCGGAGATGATGCGCCGATAGTGACCGTAGGATCGGTAGCGTTCGGCAACATGACCAATCCGCCGTTGAAGTTAGCGAATATCTGAGCCTGCTTCTTCACGCCCGAAAGATAGCCGTTAAGGAAAAGCGAGGCGTTCGAACTGCCCGCCGTCATCGCGTCGACTGTAAGCGCAGAAGTCGCCTGCACGGTGCCCGCGACGGAAAGCGCATTCTGCGGCGTCGTCGTGCCGATGCCGATGTTGCCGTTCGTAAGCGCAGTGAGCGTGCGAGAGCCACCCGGACGAAGGTATACCGCGCCCGCAGAGTTAGAGAGATCGACGCCCGAATCGCCGACGCCATAACCGACCCAGCCGCGCTCGAGGAGACTGCCCGTAGAGCTATCCTGCCATGAAGTGTATGCGAAACCCGTAGTATCGAGATCGCCCGTCGAGCGGTGAATGAGAATGCCAGAGAGAGCGATGCTGCCGTTGACATCGAGCTTTTGGCTCGGAGACGTTGTACCGATACCGACGTTGCCCCCGAAATACGCATTGCCCGTCGTGGTAGCACCGCCGTTTATAGTGAGGCCGCCTGTTTGCGCGCCGTTACCGATGGTAGACGAGGCGGTGACGAATATGCCGCGAGTCGTGGTCGGAGCGAGGGCGCCGAAGGAGTTGACGGACCAGTCGCGGA